>JBBQOG010000063.1:0-11421 GCA_038330665.1 Bacteroidales bacterium | reverse complement strand
ATAGTCGGGTTGCGGATCCGAAAACACCTTGGTTCCGGTGCTTTTCAGAATATTCAAAATACTTTCCGAATATCGGTCCTGAACCTCTGCTTTCGATGGATAAGTCAGATATTGTTCGAGCACATGTATGTAAGCATCGATGATACCGTTGGCAATCTGGTTTTTCGGCAAGGAATAGGTCACCTCAGGATCCATTACGGAGAATAGCGGCATCACCAGTGGCGAGCCAAACGCAAGTTTATGATTGACAGAAAGTCTTGAGATCACGGAATTACCGTTCATTTCCGTACCCGTAGCCGGTAAAGTTAGTACCGTTCCCAATGGAAGCGCTTCGGTAACTTTTGCATGCTGACTGAGAATTTCCCAGGGGTCATTCCCCTTATAGCATGCTGCAGCCGCAAGAAATTTTGCACCGTCGATTACGGATCCGCCACCTACCGCGAGAATAAATCCCACTTTCTTTTCCCGGATAATATCAAGCGCAGGCATAAGCTGTTCATACACCGGATTGGGCTGAACGCCGTTAAACTCATAATATTCGATTCCATCCAAAGCCCTGACCACCTGTTCGTATACGCCGTTCTTCCGGATACTCCCACCCCCATAAACAAAAAGCACCGGAACCTGATCCGGAATATGATCGGCAATTTTCGAAATGGTTCCCTTACCAAACAGGATGCGAACAGGATTATAAAATTCAAAATTCTTCATAAATGCTCCTTGATTATCAATAATAATTTAAGCAAAAGTAGGCCTTTTTGTTAATTTTAACCGCCCGAACACCTGAAATAGCATGATGAGACCTTATACACTCCTTGCCGGCCTGGGGACCTTCGCCATCGGAGTTCAACCCGGTCAGGCGCAGAATACCTCGGTCAGGCTGCCGAATATCGTTTATATTCTGGCCGATGATATGGGTTATGGCATTCTTACCGGAGAGTACTGCTTCCGTACCGGATTGAAAAGTGGGATGCTGGTTGGGTATTCCCCCTCGCTGATCGCTCCCGGTAAATCAACCGTTCCCGAAATACTCAAGAAATCAGGTTATCATACTGCATGTATTGGCAAGTGGCATCTCGGTATCGACTGGGCACGCAAGGACTCAACCCTGCCACTGATAACCGGGGACCAATGGTCACGACCACAAACTTCCAATGTGGATTATAACGGTCCGATAGCGGGTGGACCGGCAGATCACGGTTTTGACTATTCTTTTATCATCCCCGCATCTCTGGATATTAACCCCTATTGCTATATCCGAAACCGATCAGTTGTTTTACCCGTGGTGGATACGATCACCGGTAACGATAAACCCCGTGGGATTTTCTGGAGGCCGGGAGATATTCAAAATGGATTTGCGCTGGAGAATGTGCTGAAAACCATAACCGATGAAGCGGTTGATTATATCCAGGAAAGGTCGGTAGCCGGCGGGCCATTTTTCCTCTATTTCCCTCTAACGGCCCCGCACACGCCGTGGCTTCCGTCAGAGTCGTTCAAAGGAAAATCCGGAGCCGGAACCTATGGTGATTTTGTCATGCAGGTTGATCATACCGTAAGCCGGATTCTCGAAGTACTGAAAAGTCAGCATCTCGACCAAAATACGCTGATCATTGTCACCAGTGATAACGGTTCAAACTGGACTCCTCAGGATATTCAAACCTGGAACCATTGCAGTAATGGGATTTTTCGCGGACAGAAATCAGATGTTTGGGAAGGCGGGCATCATATTCCATTTTTAGTAAGGTGGCCCGGCATCATCAAACCCGCTACCACCTCAGCAGATCTGATCTGTCTGACAGACCTTTTCGCAACCTGTTCGGAAATAACAGGTTACAACCCGAACTCAGCTGAAGGTCCGGACAGTTACAGCTTTCTGCCGGCGTTGACGGGGAATAGCCCCAACATGTCCCCGCGCAAAAATGTTGTTCACCATTCTATTTCAGGGATGTTTGCCCTCACCCAGGACCCGGGTGAAATGACCAATCTGTTTTATGAAAATCCAGCCCTTGTGCAAGATCTCATGAATCAGCTATACGAAATTAAAAACCGTGTTCCCTAGCAGATTGACAGGTGGGTTTACCGCTGCCTTTTGTACTTTTAATCCCAATTTAATTTTATATAAATGTTTAAAAAACACACAATCCTAGCCGCCTTGATGTTGCTAGGGTTCTCATCCACAACTATCGGACAGGAAAACTGGACCCCCTTGTTCAATGGTAAAAACCTCAAGGGTTGGAAACAGCTGAACGGGCAGGCAAAATATGAAGTCAAAGAGGGTACCATTACCGGATCGACGGTATTATCTTCCCCAAATAGCTTCCTGTGCACTACCGCAGCGTATTCAGATTTTATACTTGAATATGAAGTGCTTGACAACCCTCAACTGAATTCCGGTGTGCAAATCCGGAGTCACAGTTACCCGGAATATCAAAACGGCCGGGTGCACGGGTATCAGGTTGAAATCGATCCTTCCGATCGTGGATGGAGTGCCGGCATATACGACGAGGCTCGCCGGGCCTGGCTTTATCCGCTGGATCACAACCCGGATGCTCAAAAGGCCTTTATACAAAACGATTGGAATACATTTCGCGTGGAGGCCATCGGGCATTCGATCCGTACCTGGATTAACGGGGTCCCTGCTTCAAATCTGATCGACGACATGGATTCGACCGGATTTATTGGCCTTCAGGTTCATGGTATCGGCAGCGATGCGTCGAAAGTTGGAATAAAAGTTCAATGGCGGAACATACGGATACTGACCCGTGACCTGGACAAATATCGCTGGAAGATGCCCGCATCGGTGACGGAAATTTCTGCAATTCCGAACACGCTGACTGATGAAGAAATTAAAAATGGCTGGGAATTGCTCTGGGATGGTAAGACTACCAGCGGATGGCGCGGGGCTGATAAAACGTCTTTCCCCTCAAAAGGATGGGAAATAAAAGATCAGGTATTAAATGTTCTATCAGATGTAGGTGGGGAAAGCGAGAATGGTGGGGACATCATCACCGAAAAGAAATATTCCAATTTCGTGCTCGACTTGGATTTTAGGCTGACGAAAGGTGCAAACAGCGGAATTAAATATTTTGTTTTAGAGAAACTTAATAATGGAACCGGGTCCGCCATCGGACTGGAGTTTCAACTGCTCGACGACGAAAACCATCCGGATGCTAAATTGGGGGTTGGTGGCAACCGTACCATCGGTTCCCTGTACGACCTGATTCCGGCTGCCGCGGATAAAGTAGTTAACCCGGTCGGACAATGGAACCATGCGAGAATCATCTCCAACAACGAGCACATAGAACATTGGCTGAATGGTAAAAAGGTGGTGGAATATAACCGGGGAACGCAGATCTATCGTGCTCTGGTCCAGAAAAGCAAATACGCCTCCTATCCGAATTTCGGGGAAGCTCACGAAGGTTATATCCTGCTTCAGGACCATGGCAACCAGGTCAGCTTCAGAAACATAAAAATAAGGGAGATCCGGTAACCCGTTCAACCATTACAAATACAACAACATGACTATCAAACTTAAAGGAATCGCATTAACCGTGACAATACTCTCACTGATCTCCCTGACATCCTGCGATAACGTTAAGGACCCGGTGATCTCAATCATTCCACAACCATTAAAAGTTGAGCAGGTAAAAGGCGCTTTTAAACTGACACCGTCAGTCCGAATTGCGGTTGATGATCAGGCCGGCTTAAATGATCAGGCGGTTTTTTTGAAAAGCAGGATTGCGAAAGCCACCGGTTTTGAATTGAAGATCGCCGCTGAATCGTCAGGAAAATCCATCCATCTGCTTATTGATAAGAACCTGGCGCCCCCCCTCGGCTCCGAGGGCTATAACCTTTCGGTATCACGGAAAGGGGTGACCATTACCGGGGCAACCCCGGCCGGGGTTTTTTATGGGATACAGACGCTTTTACAACTGTTTCCACCTGCTATTTTCAGCAATAGTGAAGTAAAGGATACCGACTGGATTATTCCGTATGTGACCATTTCCGATAAGCCAAGGTTTGCCTGGAGGGGATTCATGCTGGATGTATCGAGGCATTTCTTTCCGCCATCCTATATTTATGAGGTGCTCGATTATATGGCGATTCACAAGCTGAACCGGTTCCAGATGCACCTGACGGATGATCAGGGCTGGCGGATTGAAATCAGGAAATACCCCAAACTTACTGAAGTTGGGGCCTGGCGGGTGAACCGTGAAGATCAGCACTGGAATTCGCGCGAAGTGCAAAAGCCGGGTGAACAGGCCTCTTATGGTGGATTCTATACCCAGGATGATATCCGGAAATTTGTAGCCTACGCAACCGAGAGGAACATCGTGATCGTTCCCGAGATCGAGATGCCTGCCCACTCCACTGCGGCACTGGCATCTTATCCGGAATTCTCCTGTACGGGTGAACCCCTCACGGTGCTTCCGGGTGGCATCTGGCCATGCAATAATATATATTGTGCCGGCAAGGAGGAAACCTTCACCTTTCTGGAAGATGTTCTTACTGAGGTTATCGAACTGTTCCCCTCAGAGTATATCCATATAGGCGGTGACGAGGCCGACAAGTCACAATGGGTAAAATGCCCGGCCTGTCAGAAAAGAATCAAAAATGAAGGATTAAAAGATGAGAAGGAATTGCAGAGCTATCTGATCCGCCGGGTCGAAAAATTCCTGAATTCAAAGGGCCGGCAACTAATCGGGTGGGATGAAATCCTCGAAGGCGGACTGGCACCTAATGCCGCGGTGATGTCATGGCGCGGAACACAGGGAGGAATCGATGCGGCCAAAGCCGGTCACCCGGTTGTGATGACCCCCACCGACTATTGCTATTTTGATTATTACCAGGGCAATCCCGACATGGAGCCACCGGCTATCGGAGGGTTCCTGCCACTTGAAAAGGTTTACTCATTTGACCCGGTACCACCTGGATTATCAGCTGATGAGGCTAAAATGATCCTGGGTGCCCAGGCCAATCTCTGGACGGAATACATCTCGGACCCGACCCATGCGAATTATATGACCTTCCCGAGATTGACCGCATTATCGGAACTTTGCTGGACTTCCCCCGGCCTCAAGAATTTTGATGATTTCTCTTCACGCCTGGGCCGTGAGCTGGAGCGTTACGATGTTATGGGACTGAACTATTCCAAAAGTTATTCCGCAGTCGCTATTACTTCCGGATTTAATCCCACATCAAAAGAGACCCTTGTGACGCTGAAATCCGGATTCCCCGGCACCGAAATCCACTATACCCTCGATGGAACCGATCCAAAAAACTCGACGCAGGTATACAAGGAACCCTTTACGATTACACAATCAGCTAACGTTAAATCCATTGCCTTTTTGAATGGCAAACCCTTGTCTTCGATTACGGAGAAAAAGATTCTGGTGCATCTGGCAACCGGTAAAAGGGTAAAATATTACAACCCCTTTTCTCCCAAATATTCCGGAGGGGGTGATTTTGCACTCGTCGACGGCGTCCGTGGCAGTATAAACCGGTCTGACGGATGCTGGCAGGGATTTGAAGGGGCCCTCATGATTGCAACGATTGACTTGGGCGCTGTTCAAACGATCAGCAAGATCACGGTGGGAGCTTTGCAGGACGTCGGCAGCTGGATATTTTTCCCTGAGCAGCTTGATTTTTGGTATGGTCTGGATTCTACCGGGTTTTCCGGATTGGGCAGTGTAAAAACTGCAATCGAACTCCAGGATCCGAACCGCCAGATCCAGGATTTCGTGATGGAATGCCAACCCACACAGGCAAGATATATCCAGGTTCTGTCGCGGCATATTGCCGTTTGTCCGGACTGGCATGCAGGGAAAGGAAAACCAGCCTGGTTGTTCCTGGATGAAATCATTGTGGAATAGTAAGGAATTGTAGATATACTCCTAAATTCAAACCATGAAAAAAATTCTTTTGGCATTAGCTACGTTGCTGTCAATTAATACATTACAAGCACAACATGATTATAGCACTAAATATATTACCCCAACAGACCCACTTGTCCTGCAAAAACTCGATGAATGGCAGGATCTGAAGTTCGGGCTTCTCATGCACTGGGGCCCATATAGCCAGTGGGGTGTCGTAGAATCCTGGTCCATCTGCTCGGAAGATGAGGGTTGGTGCCAGCGGCCGGTTGAAGATTACACCGGGTATAAAAAGAAATACGAAGAACTGCAGAACACTTTCAATCCGGTGGATTTTAATCCCGGAAAGTGGGCTAAGGCGGCAGCCGGTGCGGGCATGAAGTATGTGGTTTTCACTACTAAACATCACGATGGGTTTTGCATGTTCGATACCAAATACACCGATTACAAAGTCACCGATCCGAAAACCCCTTTCAGTAAAAATAGCAAGGCCAATATTGCAAAAGAAATCTTCAATGCATTCCGGGGCGAGGGTATGTGGGCAGGTGCCTATTTCAGCAAGCCCGACTGGCATTCCCCTTATTATTGGTGGCCCAACTTTGCCACTCCCGACCGAAACGTGAATTATGATGTAAAACGGTACCCGGAACGGTGGGAAAATTTTGTTCAGTACACGCAGAACCAGATCATGGAACTCATGACTGATTATGGTAAAATCGACATTTTATGGCTCGATGGCGGCTGGGTGGAGAAGATGACTCCGGAGCAAATCAAAAAATATATTGATGCCCCCGATTACAAGTTCATGCATATCCAGAATCAGGATGTCCGGATGGATGAAATCGCGGCAAAAGCACGAAAACTGCAACCCGGGTTACTGGTCGTGGACCGCGCAGTGGCGGGTCCCAACCAGAATTACCTGACCCCGGAAAACCAGGTTCCGAAAGAAATGCTTTCTTACCCCTGGGAGTCCTGTATAATCATGGGCGGCGGTTGGTCCTACTCATTCGATGCGCAATATAAATCCGGCCGCGAACTCGTTCATATGCTGATTGATATTGTGGCAAAAGGCGGCAACCTGCTGCTGAATATTGCTCCAAGCCCCAAAGGCACGTGGGATGATGCAGCGTATCAGCGTTTGCAGGATATCGGAAAATGGATGGATGTGTATAGCGAAGCGATTTATGGAACCCGGAAGGTAGCCCCTTATAATGAAGGCCAGGTTTATCACAGCCGAAAAAAAGACGGAACCCGCTACCTGATCTATTGTTTAAAGGAGGGAGAGAAAATGCCGGACGAATTTACCGCCACGGGATTCGGCGACTACGCCAACCCGAACATGGAAGTACTGGGCTACAAGGGAAAAGTAAATTACGTTAAATCTGGGGACCGTGTCCGGATTAAAGTACCGAAATCCCTCCAGAAGGAAAAGAATCTTCCTTATGCAGTGGTTTTCAGGATAAAATAAAATCACTTGCGAATGTTTGACAGGCGGGAAAGATCTAAAGATAAAATCGATGAGCTCGAGTATATTGTTCGCAATATCCCCGACATGGTTCTTCGTGTGGATATTCGGGGCCGGATTACTTTTGTGAATGCCGCTTCCATTCTATTTTTCGAAAAACCGCCAGACCTCATTATCGGTCAACCCATCGAAGATGTCGTAAATGAGGAAGGCATGGTTCCTGTTGATTTCCCGCTCATCCAACGGGTTTTTAAAACCCGGCAGGCTGAAATAATCGAGGGCGAAATCAATAGCAAATCCGGACTCAAAAAGGACATTGAAATTCGAATTCTTCCCGAGCCCGATAAAAACCAAAGAAATCCCCATCTCGTGTTGCTGGTCAGGGACATCACCATGCGTAAGGCTGCGGAACTAAAAGTGGTGCAGGCTATGAAGCAGGCACAAGAAAGCGACATGCTCAAATCGGCCTTTCTTGCAAACATGTCTCACGAAATCCGCACCCCCCTCAATGCGATTGTAGGATTTTCACAGATCATTATCGACAAGGACATTGATGAAGAAGAACAACAAAGGTTTTTCGGTTATATTCAGCAAAATAGCAACCAGCTGATCAGCCTGGTCAATGACATTATCGACATTTCGAAACTGGAAAGCAACCAGCTCGTGATCCGGGAAACGATGGCAGATCTGAAGCTGATTTCAGCAGAATTAAAAAGTATCGCTGAAACAGAGAAAAATAACCGGGATAAGGATCATTTGCTGGTAATACTGGAGGAAGAAGACCTGGGATCCGGTGCACTTATTTTGGCAGACTCATACCGGCTTAAGCAAATCCTGATCAATCTTCTGGTCAATGCGATCAAATTCACACCGAAGGGATATGTTCAATTCGGTTATAAATTAAAGGATCATGATACCCTGTTATTCTTTGTCAGGGATACCGGCATTGGCATCCCTGAAACCAGGCAACAGGAGGTATTCCAATATTTTCACCAGCTCGAAAATTCTTTAAACCGGTCCAACACAGGCACAGGTCTCGGACTTGCCATCTGCAAAAGATTGGTGGAGCTGATGGACGGAAGTATCTGGATAGAATCAGAACCCGGTAAAGGATCCAGCTTCTTCTTTACTATTCCTTACCGTATAGCTTCGCCCAACGCCTGACAGGGCGGTTTTTCCAGTCGCCGTTATGCCATACGTAGCTGACAATCAAGGGCAGCACGGTTGTCGCCTCCGCATACACCATCTGTTCATAAATGGTCTCCACTTTCCCCCAGGAACTGGCCTCTTTCAATGTCGACGAGGAACAGGCTCCGTCGCGAACGTCAGCCACCGTAATCTGCACGGCATACTGATGCATGGGTACCTCTTTTCCCAGAATCTCGGCACAAACCACCGTATCCTGAGCGAAATTTTTGGGTACTCCCCCACCGATCATGAACAAACCGGACGCTTTCGCTTCCATTTTTATCATGGTCAGTTCCAGGAAATCCCGGACACTATCGATTGAAACATGCTTATCGGGGTTTTCCCACTGATGCTTGACCAAACCAAATCCTGCACTGGAATCAGAGAATGCCGGGCAAAAAATGGGAACACCCATCTCATAGGCGGTCTGAATCAGGGAATTTTTCTTTACCGAATGAGTGGTCAGGTATTTACCCAATTCCCATATAAATTCGCGGGATGAATAGGGACGCATCTCAAGGGAATCAGCCACCTCTTTTATGGCAGCATCACAATTCTGCAACTCCTCCTCATCAATAAAAGTGTCATAGATCCGGTCGATGTATTGGCTTCTCAATTCACTGTCGAGAATATCCATCCGACCACGGTAATGCTTGAAACCAATAGCCTCAAAGAAATCCATATCTATAATGGAGGCGCCCGTGGCGACTATCACATCCACCATTTTGTTGCGAACCATATCGACATAAACCTGCATGCAACCGCCGGCACTGGTGCTTCCGGCCAGGGTCAGCATCACGGTACAATCCTTGTCATTAACCATCCGCATCAGGATATCGGTCGCATTAGCGGTATCGCGCGACGAAAAAGACATTTTCCGCATGGAATCGATAATCGGAGTCGAGTCAAATGAAGTAATATCGATATGTTCAATAACTTCTTTCAGGAGGTCTTTTTTGTTTTTCATAATTATTTAGATATCAGGCTGATTAATTGATAAATCAATTTGGATGCTAAAAAGTCGGAGGATTTTTCAGCGGTATTCGGACATAATTCCACCACATCAAGCGCGATGATCCGGTGATGCCTGATGATGTATTCAAGAAACCGGTATACTTCGTAATAGAGCATACCACCCGGTTCCGGTGTACCGGTCGACGGCAATACAGAGGGATCAAATACGTCGAGGTCGATGGTCAGATAAACGGGGCTTTTGATCAAAGCACCGGCGCTTTCAAACCAATCACTCCTGCCCGAAATGTCATGGGCATAAAAGATTCTTCCGGGCTGAAGAAAAGGCAGTTCATCGGTGCACATCGAACGGATTCCTACCTGGACAATATCAGCTACTTCAGCTGCACGTGCCATAATACTTGCATGGCTTAAGGGGCTTCCCTCATACTCGGGTCGCAGGTCGGTATGGGCATCAAGTTGCAAAACAGTGATCTGGCCAAAATGTTTGGCGCAAGCCCGTATCGCCCCGATACTGACTGAATGATTACCCCCAATGATGACCGGCAATTTTTTATCGCCGAGAATTCCGGTTACCGCGGATTCCACTTCAGTGACCATCTCCTGCGGGTCACTGGTCAATCCAACCGGTTCTGCCGTATGAATACCCTTCAGATATACTTCGCTATTTGTTTGTATATCATATAATTCCATATTTGCCGAAGCTTCCAGGATGGCATCCGGTCCCCGGTCAGCGCCGCGGATCCAGGTACTGGTAGCATCATACGGCACGGGTAGAACCACCACCGGTGATGATTTGTATGCTGACAAATTTTCTTCGATTCCGCCGAAATTCATAAGGATAAAATTTGGACTGCAAAGTTATTGGAAAAATCATAAACTTTTTTCGCAAATTGCCCTTAATTATCACGACCACCGCCAATGGATATCCTCAACAGAATCAAACAGATCCAATCGCTCACCGAAATCGGCCTTCATTACGCCGGAAATGATTTTGACACCTTGCGTTATCAAGAGATTTCGAACCTCTGTTTTTCGATTTTTAATGATATTACCGGAATACCGGAATCTGAATTAAAAGAGCAGGTGATTGAATCGGATGGGTATAAAACCCCGAAAGTGGATGTCCGGGCTGTGGTGTTCAACGACCGCGATGAAATTTTGATGGTCAGGGAAAAAATTGATGATTGCTGGTCATTGCCCGGTGGCTGGGCGGATATTGGTTATACTCCATCTGAAGTGGCTGAAAAGGAGTCGCGCGAAGAGGCCGGAGCCGAGGTGAAGGCATTCCGGTTGTTAGGGATACTGGACAAGCGGATGCATAATCATCCTCCGGACATCTATTACATCTATAAGATATTCATTGAATGCAAATTCATGGCATGGGTAGGCTCAGACCAAATGGAGACCTCAGACTACCGCTTCTTTAGCCAGGATCAGCTTCCACCATTGTCGACCCCAAGGAACACATTGGAACAGATGGAAAAATTATTCAGTTATCACAGTGGATTGATCGCTGAACCGATGTTCGACTAAATAAAAGCGGGGTGCTTCAGGGAGCTGACAGCTGCCAGCCCGCCTGAAAGCACACCCGCTTCGCCTATAACCCGAACCTATAAGAAAATTTTACCAGCAAGATATCGCGTGGTTTGATATCCGTCAGACTTTTAAAATCCCGGCCAAAAGAGAAATCGCCATAGGGATCATAGCCACTCCGGCCCTGCGACCAGACCAGATATACCGCAGATCCGGGGCGATATTCCCAGCGTACCACCAGATTGGATTTAAATTCCTTCACGTTAAAATCGGGGACATCGATGTTATAATCCGTTTGATGATCCCGATTTTCATCCACCTCGGCATAGGCATCATCAGGATGGCAAATCAACTGATCCGGGGTATACACATGAAATCGGTCGGCAT
>JBBQOG010000062.1:0-11482 GCA_038330665.1 Bacteroidales bacterium | reverse complement strand
AACGGAAAAGTATACGGATAGCTTTGGCGTTGAGCATCAGGCTGATGGTTGCTTCAATCAGCTATCTGCCAAATAGATTCGAGCCGTAACGGGCGTATTTTATTCACGTAACCGGTTTGTTTCAATTCAATAATTTCCCTTGGATCAACCGCGTTCCAAAGTCCATCATTGTAGGGATTGCCAATGTCGACCGGAAGCGTGATTTCACTTTTCCATCAACCCGATGAAGTGTCCGACGTTTCCGGTATTCCGCCTGACATGGAGATAGTAGTGATTCCGTCTGGATTGTACGCGGTATTTTTACACCGGGGGCCGGCAAGCAAAGGGCCGGAAACCTATCAGTATATATTCGGAACCTGGTTGCCAGATTCCGGGTATCAGATAGATGACCGGCCGCATTTTGCCATTATGGGGGATAAGTATCGTCAGGAGCATCCGGATTCTGAAGAAGAAATCTGGATACCGATTAAACGATCCTAACCCGGATTAAAAGCGTTGTCTCTGATTCGGATCTGGTTTTACGTAAGGTTTCCGGGGCATTTTTGAATCTCTCATGGCTGCCTGGTAGGCAAAAATCGCGGTAACAATGGCATTCTGTTTCAGGTCTTCCATGATAAGCCGCTCGTAAGTGTCCATCAGCGTATGATAACCCCGATCGTATTCGATTTCGTCCTGAATGAACTGGAAGGCAGGCAATCCCAGTGGGTCGAACGATTGATGGTCGGTTCCGCTGGTATTCCTGATGGTGATGGTTGAGCATCCCAGACTCGCCAAAGGAGCCAGCCAGGCTTCAAAAACCGGGCGGATCATCTCATTCCCCTGGAGATATATCCCGCGGTATTTTCCGGTTCCATTGTCCATATTAAAATAAACATCGAAATTATCGAAGCCAGGTTTGAGATCATTGGTTTTTGGATCTCTCAAATATTTCTCAACATACCCTCTTGAGCCATGGAGCCCTTGTTCTTCACCGCCCCATAAAGCTACGCGGATGGTGCGCCGGGGGCTAATATTCAGTTCCTTCAGAATTCGCATGGCCTCCATCATTACGATGCAGCCGGATGCATTGTCTGCTGCACCGGTGCCACCATGCCAGCAATCCCAATGCCCGCCAAGCAATACGATCTCATCCTTCAGTTTCGGATCGGTTCCGGGGATCTCGGCCATCACGTTGGTGACAAATTCACTCTTGGTGAATTTGTTCTTCAATTCTATTTCCATCTCGACCGGAATTTTGTGCTGTATCAGGCGCATCATGCGGCCATGGTCTTCAATTGGAATATTGATTTCAGGAATGGGTTCTTTATCGCCGGCTTTATAATTTCCTCCGGTTGATTTGGGTACATTGAATTCGCCCGAACCGTTCACGATAACAGCAACACCTTCATTTTTAAGAAATTCAGATATGGCAGTCCGGAGTTGTTGAGCTTTCATATACGATTCGATATCAAAATTTGCCGGGCCCCTGCGTCCGCCTCCGGCCAGGCTCTCAGTGGTCATTTCCGCTAATTCTTCCTCCGTATACCGGGTGGCCAAAGCCGTAAAAGTTGGTGCATAGGTGGCCGTTGAAGGCATCACGGCAATTTTCCCTTTAAGCTTGCCTTTGTACTGGTCAAGGTCCGCAACCGTTTTTGCATCAATGAGTATGGCTTCCCCCTTAACAGGACCGCGGGTACTGCCGGTCCAGGCTTTTGGAGTAGCCACAAATGCGCAATAATAAGGGGCTGTCATGGCTACATAGGTCTTCTCATTGTCCCATCCGCCACGATCAAATGCTCTGATATCTTCGACCACTACATTCGAAAAACCGTACTCCACCATTTTGTCTTTTGCAATTTTATTGGCACGAAGCTTGCCTTCGGAAGCAGTCAGTCTGGGTCCGGCAAAGTCGGTCAGCCAGAAGGAGAGTTCTTCAATCTGTGATTTTGTTTTTTCGTATTGCTTGATCTTGTAAATCATATCAAGATCAACTTTTTCAGTTTGGGCTCCAACCAGAAAAGGGATGAGGAAGAGAGCCAGGACGAGCGTTCCGATTTTAAATTTTTTCATAACGATTGGTTTAGATGCAGTGAAATAATGAATCCAGGTTGAGGTCAAATATATTTAAAAATTAGCGCGGGGAATGATTTGTGCAGCAGGTTTTCCGCAATCAGGATGCGGCTGTTTCCACCGTTTTCCCACTCCTGTTGATCAGATACACTCCGGCAAGAATCACTGCCATGAAAACGAAGTGCATCATCCGGATTTTTTCACCATCTAAAATCCCCCAGAAAATGGCAAAGATTGGAATGATATAGGTTACCGAAGTACTGAAGACCGCTGTGGTGTAACGGATCAGGCTATTCATGACCAAAAGTGCCAAAGCAGTGCCGACGACACCCAGCACAGCCAATGCACCCAGATGGATCAGCCAGCCTTTGGTTTCGAATGCCGGATGCAGGTCGGAGGTGGCCAGGACGATAAGAGCCGCGGGCCACAGGAAAAACAGATACAGGGAGGTGACCTGAGCACCCGTCATATGCGATAGCCGAGATTTGATTTCATTCACCGAAGTCCCGTAACATAGGGTTGCGAGGACGATGAAAAAGGAGTAGGAGTTAATATTTCGAAGATCTATCTCATCGCCAACCGAGATCAGCCCGACGGCACCCACCAACCCGATTAACACGCCGATCAACTGGGTTCTTTTCACGTTTGTGTGGTAAAAGAGTAAGCCAACCAGCATCGTAAAAACCGGGGTCAGTGAATTCAGGATCCCGGCCATCCCGCTCTCAATGCGGGTTTCCGCTTTCATGAACAGGTAAGCAGGTATGAATGAGCCTAATATGCCTGCAATGAGCAGGCTTTTCACATCTTTCCTTTTTAGTTTACGAAGGTGGTGAAGGGAAATGGGTAAAAGCGCAAGTGAGGCAAACAGTACCCGGATGCTGGCCGCCTGGTTGTTGCTAAAACTCTTCAATCCCATTTTCATCAGGATGAATGAACTGCCCCACACAAAGGCCAGTATGAGCAGAATCGTAAGCTGAAACCAACGCTTGTTCCAATGCATAACCTAAAATATTAAAGGCCCCGAAAGTATGGAAATTATTTCGTTAGGCAGAGTAGCCGTAAATTGCCAACTTCGCACAGATACTTATTTGGATGAACCCCTCATGAGCTAAAGCTCGCAAAATGCAATGAATACAATTGAGGGTTCCATGAGTATGACAAAAATTTGATTGAAAAGCTAAATTATTTACGAATGAACCCCTCACCAAAAACTGTTCATCTATTGGCCGGCAGAAATGCAGGCATCCTATTGGTAATGTTATCGTTAATAATGGTACCTGTAAATAGTTACTCGCAAAACCGGGCCCCCTCGTGCTGGTTGAATTATCAGGATAATTATAAAGGGGATATCATTATTAACACCTTACGCGTAATGAGTCCATCGCCGCTATATACCTATTATTGTGCCCTGCAGTGGAATGCCGGAGGCGAGGGAGGAGGCTACTGCGGAATGCAGGAGCATCCGAACGGCCGCAATTTCATTTATTCTATCTGGGACCCGATCAGTTCAACAAGGGCCATCGCTGCGGATTATAAAGGCCCGGGTACACTCACTGAAAATTTCGGCGGAGAGGGGACGGGTTTGAAATCGTGGAATTTTGCTTTGGGCTGGAAAACGGACGAATGGTATACTTTTGTTTCCCGCAACTGGAATCAGAATACCAGTAGTTTTTTTGGATTTTGGGTATTCTCACATGCCGATACCATTTGGCATCATATAGTTACCATGAACTTTCCGGTGGCAAATGTTCGCTTTAACACCGCAACGGGTTCTTTCATCGAAGACTGGTCGGGAAATGGCTGGAACACCAGGGAGGTTCAGCATAAAGAGGGCTGGAAGAGACGGACCGCCAATCATTCATGGAATGCATTTTCAAGTACCTATTTCAGCAGGGTAAGTCCTGATGAGGGAGCAAAAAATTACATCGATCATTACGATGGCGGGGTCACTCCGGATTATTATTTCATGAAAAGCGGAGGTGACGTGACTCCTGTTACCACCACTTCGGGCAATTATTTGCGACTGACGGCTCATGGTTCCCGACCTGATTTTAAAAGCGGCAAGGTAATCGACCTGAGCTTAAAGGTAATAGAGGATAATCTTTCTGTTTATTGGACAACGGATGATTCCGGATTGCCACAATTCTCATATCATATTGAGGTCCGCAGCGATTCTGTTTTTACCGGGACACCTTTACTGGAGGTCGATACGGTCGTACCGCACTCCAGAACGGATGACCTGAATATTTCCGGTTTGACCAACAATAAGGAATACTTTGTTCGCTTATCGATCAAGGATATCTTCGATGGGGTTTCCGATACCCTGACAACACGGTTTACCAAAGGCACTGTTTCCAAAGTGAACATTTTGCCGGATTTCCAATCCCCCATAGTTTATCCGAATCCGATGCGAAACAGAATTTATATCAACCTTAAGCAGGAGTGGCCAACTCTCCGATTAGAAATTCAGGATATGAGTGGCAAAATACAGCTTGTTAAAGAATTACGAAATATTTCAAAATTTGAAATCCCTACCGATGCATGGGCACGAGGCATCTATATTCTGAAATTATCGGGCAGCGGTCAGACCCGGACATTCAAACTGGTAAAACCTTGATATTTTGCCAGGGGCTGTATGCGACAAAAGGATCAGGTCCCGGGATATTCATTGATCGATTTGATCACGGTATCCAGGGTGAGCCATACCTTGCGTGCCGTTTTATCCCAACTGAAGAGTTTACTCCTTTCGAGTCCGGCCGAGATGAGTTTTTCCCGCAGTTCCGGATCGGTTGCCAGTTTTTCCATCCTATCGCAGATTTCGGGAACCGATGAGGGATCGGCATACAGAACCGCCTTTCCGCCGACCTCAGGAAGCGAGGTTACATTGGAGGTGAGCACGGGAACCCCCGCAGCCATGGCTTCCACAACCGGAATACCAAAACCCTCATACCAGGGAACAAAGGTAAGCGCCAGTGCCCCGCCCATCACTTTGTATAATTGTTCAGGCTCCAGTCGCCCGGTATACACTACCTCCATCCCATTTCCGCCGGTTTCCGGATCCGGAGAGGGGGCGTTTGAATGGTGGCCCTTGACCTTCCACATGTTGGCTCCAACCACCACCAGTTTCACTTTCAGTCCTGTTTTGTGGATAAAGTTCTGATAGGCAGCTATCAGGGTTCCTACATTCTTTCGAGGGTGCAACGATCCCACATACAAGAAGTAGGGCATTCCTTCGGAATACTCTTTGCGCACTGCTTTGATCTCGTTTTCTGATAGGGGCTGGTATGCCTCATTGGCTCCATTGTAAACCACCCGGATCAAAGCCCTCGCAATTCCATACGTCTCAACCAGATCCTTCTGCGAGTAGGGTGAAACCGTGCAGATACGAAATGCCTTGGCTGCAAACTTCGGGAAGAAAAAATTATAATAGGTCCTGACGACAAAAGGCAAATCTTTCGGCCGGTGGGCAAAACTGATGTCGTGGATCACCGGAATGGATTTGACACGGGTTCTTAAGGATAGAAATCCATCAGGCGAAAAAAAGATTTCGGCCTGGTATTTCTTTAATATCCGGGGGATCACGAATTCCAGCCAAAAGAACCAGAGAACCGGATGACGGGTAGGAGGGCCGGCCACTACCGGGGTGATATTATCTGAAAAAATAAAGGAAGAATCGTATGGACGGTCGAAAATGAAAATGAATTGATGCTCGGGATGGTCGCGGGTAATTCGCCTGAGGGTCTGGTAGGTGAACCAGCCGATCCCTTCAAGCTTGTTTTTGAGCAATAACCGGCAATTGACCGCTATAACCATTTCCCAAAGGTACGGATTATTAAAAAACCCGGTATTCGAATGACAATAAGAGATAAGGTTCTCATTGTTAAATTGATAGGTAGAATCATGATTTTTCCCCAGTTCTTGCAACACCTAATTTTACTACATTTGGTGCCTATAAATTTTCTACATTGTTGGATGCCCGGTAAAGACGAATAAACTTGAAACGCAAATTTATAACGAACCTGGTCCTGATTATTCTTTTGAATCTGTTGATCAAGCCGTTATGGATATTTGGCATCGACACGACTGTGCAAAACATGTTCCCCGGCGAGTTTGGTTTTTATACCGCCCTCTTCAATCTGTCATTCATCCTTAGCATTTTCTTCGACCTGGGCCTGACGAATTACAACAACCGGCATATATCGCAAAACCACCACCTTCTGCAGAAATACTTCTCCAGCATCGTGGTACTGAAATTAATCCTGGCCCTTGTTTACGGTATGGTTGCCTTTGCTATTGCCCTGATCTGGAACCTTTCGGGCAAGCACCTGAACCTATTGTTTTTCCTGGTGCTCGGACAAGTGTTGGTTTCTTTTACGCTTTACCTGAGATCCAACGTGGCGGGTATGCAGATGCATACCGCCAATTCGGTCATTTCGGTCCTCGACCGGGCACTTATGATCGGTTTCTGTGCGATATTGATCTGGGGAAAAATCGGCGGATTTACCTTCAGCATCGCCTGGTTCGTCTATGCACAAACAGCAGCCTATTTTGTGACTGCGGCGCTCTGTTTTATCCTGGTGGCCTGGAAATCAAAGTTTCCAAAACTGCGATATGACCACAAGTTTTTCATCGTGGTCGTCAAGCAGTCATGGCCCTATGCCCTTCTTGCGCTGCTGATGGTCGCCTATACGCGCATTGATGTGATCCTGCTGGCCTGGATGCCCCGTCCCGGATTGACGAATGAGGCAGGGATCTATCAGCATGGCTTCCGGTTGTTTGATGCCACCTATCAGTTCGCTCTTTTGTTTGCCGTGCTTCTGCTGCCCATATTCAGTAAGATGCTGAAGGAAAGACAGAATGTACACGGACTGACCCTGTTATCGTCGCTCCTGCTGTTTATTCCGACCATTGCGCTGGCTATCGGTTCTCAGGTTTACCGAACCGAAATTATGGATTTGCTTTACGACCAGAATATTCAGGAGTCGTCAGCATTCTTCGGAATCCTGATGTTTTCCTTCCTGGGAATGGCCGGAACCATCATTTACGGGACTCTGCTCACGGCCAATGGAAATCTGAAGGTTTTGAATATTACATCGGCTATTGCCCTTGGAATCAATGTAATACTGAACCTGATTTTAATTCCCAGATACCAGGCTTTCGGTGCGGCTGTGTCCTGCCTGATTACCCAGGTATTCGCCGGGTTCTCACAATATGTGATCACCGCGGTAAAGTTTAATTTCAGGTTAAATAAAGGGCTGATAATAAGAGTGATCATTTACATATCCGGTGTGGTATTGCTTGCGGTGGGAGCTCACGGACTGAGCATCACCTGGTGGATCAGCTTCCTGGGAATGATGGTTGTCGCGATGATTTTCGCAATGTTGTTAAAGCTCATCGATCTAAGAGCTATGGTGAGGTTGATATTTTCCTCGGAACCCTAATTGAAATGGATAAATCATGGTGATACGATGGTAAACAGAAGAAATTTTATCCGAACAACCGGGTTGGCCGGTGGTGTGGTTCTTGCCGGTGGAGCCGGTTCATTTGCCGGTTCCTTCAGTGGACCTGGATTTGAGTCCAAACGCCCACCCCTCGGTCAAAGGAAATTTGTATCCGATGCAGTAGAAAATACCGTTCGCGAGATCCAGGGTTCAATCAAGGATCCGGAACTGGCCTGGCTGTTCGGCAACTGCTTTCCTAACACGCTGGATACGACCGTCACCTATACTGAAAAGGATGGAAAACCGGATACCTTTGTGATTACCGGCGATATTCATGCCATGTGGCTGCGCGATTCCTCTGCTCAGGTTTGGCCTTATCTTCCGTTAGCTTCAAAAGATCCGAAGCTGAAGAAATTGCTTGCCGGGGTGATTCATCGCCAGAATCGTTGTATCCAGATCGATCCTTATGCCAATGCCTTTAATGATGGTCCCGGCGACAGTCCGTGGAAGACCGATCTCACCGATATGAAACCAGAGCTGCATGAACGGAAATGGGAAGTGGATTCGCTTTGCTACCCGATCCGTCTGGCTCATGGGTATTGGAAAGCCACTGGTGACGATTCTGTTTTCGACCATTCCTGGGAGAAATCCATGGGCCTGGTTCTGCAGACCTTTCACCAGCAGCAGCGAAAAAATGACCGGGGTCCCTATAAGTTTCAGCGCGTAACAGGTTGGCAAACTGATACCGTGGCAGGGGGAGGATATGGTAATCCGATCCGGCCGGTAGGGATGATCTGCTCGATCTTCCGGCCTTCTGACGATGCCACCATTTATCCTTTCCTGATCCCTTCGAACCTGTTTGCCGTAACCAGCCTAAGGCAGCTGTCGGAAATACTGATCCAGGTTACCGGCAATCATTCCATGGCCCGGGATGCAACGGATCTTGCCAATGAAGTGGAGACTGCTGTTAGAGCCTATGCCATCAGCGAACATCTCGATTTTGGCCGCATGTACGCTTTTGAAGTGGATGGGTATGGCAACAGCCTTTATATGGATGATGCCAATGTGCCCAGCCTGTTGTCGATCCCTTACCTTACCGGGATATCGTTAGAGGATGAAATTTACCGGAACACGCGCCGTTTCCTTATCAGTCCGAACAACCCGTATTATTACCGGGGCAAGGCTGCGGAAGGGCAGGGTGGGCCGCATTCTGGTGTCGACATGATCTGGCCGCTCGGAATTACCATGCGGGCCTTGACATCCAAGGATCCGGCAGAGATTCAGACTTGTCTGAAAACTCTGAAAAGCACCCATGCTGGTACCGGATTTATGCATGAATCCTTCCATAAGGATGATGCTTTGAATTTTACCCGGAAATGGTTCGCCTGGGCCAATACCCTTTTTGGTGAACTGATCCTCAAATTATATCACGAGAACCCAGATATTCTGAATTATCAATGACCACCGGTTTTAAACCGTGGCAATTAAGAAAAAACATGAGGCAAATCGTTACCGTCGGCATCGACATCGGAGGGACAAACACCAAGATCGGTGTAGTGAACCCGCAGGGAAAGATCCTGGCTCACAGCCGGATTACGACCACAAATTATCCTAAAATTGCAGATTTCGTGGCGGCACTGGATTCAGAGATCAGGGGACTGTTGGAGAAATCAGGCGAAGTGGAACTCTCTGCCATTGGGATCGGGGCACCCAACGGAAATTATCTGAAAGGGACCATCGAGCAGGCACCGAACCTGGCCTGGAAGGGCGTGGTTCCTCTTTGCGACCTGATTAATAAGTCGTTCCCGGTTCCGGTGGTACTCACCAATGATGCCAATGCGGCCGCCTTGGGGGAAATGATATATGGCGGAGCCAAGGGTATGAGAAATTTCATCATCCTTACGCTGGGAACCGGCCTGGGCAGTGGAATCGTGATCAACGGGGAATTGGTGTATGGTAAAACCGGTTTTGCCGGCGAAATGGGCCATCTGACCATGGAGCCTTTTGGCCGTGAGTGCGGCTGCGGCCGCGAAGGCTGTCTCGAAACCTACGTGTCAGCCACCGGGATCGTTAAAACCGTTTTCGAACTTTTTGCCGAACGCCGTGATCCGAGCTCACTTCGGAAAATTGCATTTGACGACCTGACTTCAAAAATGATCGCTGAAGCCGCGGAAAGTGGCGATCAGATCGCTCTTGCCGCTTTCGAACAGGTGGCGGAAATGCTCGGACAGGCCATCTGCAATGCCGCGGCTTTCTGCAGTCCGGAAGCCATTTTCCTCTTTGGCGGACTAGCCCAGGCAGGCGATCTGCTCCTGGATCCGCTGAATGATTTTGTCGATGATAATATCATGGGATACTACCGCAAGTCATTTAAAATACTGCCATCCAAACTGTTGGAAGCCGATGCCGCAATACTCGGAGCCAGTGCGCTGGCTGTTAAAGCACTATAGCGTTTAGAGCGTTAAAAGTGTTAAGAACGTTAAGAACGTGAAGAGTAGGTAGGTTTTGGAATTAGCACATTAACACATTAGCACATTAACACATTTGCACATTAACACATTAACACATTTGCACATTAACACATTAGCACATTAACACATTTGCACATTAACACATTAGCCAATTTTCAATGATGAAATCGATCGTAGTTCCCTATCTGAAATTCACCGCTTTCGTGCCGGAAATGACGGAGGTATCCAAAGCGTTGGATGACCTCGGCCCCGGATATGCCATCGATCAGGTTAACTGGCCCGGATATGATTATCATCCAAAAGTCCGTTTCAATATCGGTTATGGCGACGAGGAGATCTACATAAAGTATTATGTGCATGAACAATACGTGATGGCTCAGAAGACCAAGCCGAACCAGTCGGTTTGCGAAGATTCCTGTGTGGAGTTCTTTGTGTCTCCGGATTCCGATGGGATCTACTATAATTTCGAATTTAACCCGATCGGAACCTGCCTCGAAGGCAAGGGAACCGGCCGGACTGACAGCCGTGCAGTGGATCCGGATTATATCGGCAAGATCAGACGACTGGGGACCCTGGGGAGTGTTCCTTTTGATGAGAAAACGGGCGAACAATACTGGGAACTCACCGTCGCGATTCCGCTGGAATCGTTTGCAGGAAAAGATATAAAATCCTTGCCAGGCAAGGTGTTCAAAGCCAATTTTTACAAATGCGGAGATAGACTTACCAAACCTCACTACCTCACCTGGAACCCGGTGGGAACACCGAAACCGGATTATCACCGGCCTGAATATTTTGGAACCATTGAATTTGAAGAAAGATAAATATGCCTCGCTTCACTCAGCTAATTATGTTCGCTTCGCGAACTAATTGTGCGCTACGCGCTAATTGGTTCGGCTTTGCCTCACTAATTGAGATGCAGAATTCAAAGCTTGGCGGCAAACCGAACCCAATTAGCGACCGCAGGGAGCATAATTAGTGAGCGTTAGCGAACTTATTTAGCGCGAAGCGCATAATTTAAAAATATCCTTACAATGAAAGCAAATTGTATAATCGGCCAGTCAGGCGGACCCACCTCGGTGATCAATTCGAGCCTGGCCGGAGTCGCCAAGGCCATCCGGAAGTCTGAACAGTTTGGAACTCTTTATGGAATGCGTTATGGCATTGAAGGCTTCATGAATGAGTGGATGGTTAACCTGAGTGAAAAACCCAAGGACTTCATCAAAGGGTTGCGTTATACACCGGGTTCAGCACTTGGATCCTCCAGGCATAAACTTAAGGATGAGGATTTTCCGCGTATTATGGAGGTGCTGAAAAAATATGATATCCGGTATTTTTTCCTGATCGGTGGAAATGATACAATGGATACCATCAACCGGGTGGAGGCTCATTGCCGGAAGGAGGGCTATGAACTGACTGGTATCGGGATTCCGAAAACGGTGGACAATGACCTGTTTGGTACAGATCATACCCCCGGATTTCCATCGGCTGCCCGTAGTAATATTCTGAATGTGATGCAGGCCG
>JBBQOG010000061.1:0-11582 GCA_038330665.1 Bacteroidales bacterium | reverse complement strand
GGCAAAAAACAGCGGACAATACCGGGTTACGCCCGGATCGGCGGACTCATCGAAATCCACGGCGGAGGGGGAAAAGGAATTAACTGGACAGACGGATGCATCGCTTTTAATGACAAGGATATGGAAACTCTTTACCGGATGATTCCGTCTGGGTGTCCGGTGACAATTCTGGGATCTCTTCAACCCATTTTTGAAGTACTTAATATTCCGAAACCATGAAAACACCAGAATATCAGTCGGATGAATCCGATGGCCGGCATATCTTAAACGATGACCCCAAGGTGATCCCGACAACGGGGGCCCCGGTTAAGCGCAGAAGCATTTGGAAAACATTGCTGATTTCCTTTGTCGGGGTACTGGGTACCATAGCCTTTTTCGCTTTATGCCTGTATTTCGTATTCTTTATCGTCCCCAATGGACCCGAAATCGCTTTGGCCAGAGGGCTGGGCAGGGATACCCTGCTGAATGTCGAAAAGATTCAGGTGGATACTTCCAAAGTGCTTAAAGAGATAGCCGTTCTGGAAAAAAAGATTGACCGGTTAACCTCGCAGGGGCCCTACCTGATTGTGAACACCACGGAAAACAAATTTTACCTGTATGACGGGAAGGATCTGATCCGGGAGGGAAGGTGTTCAACCGGTAAAAACACCCGCCTGATTGATGAAAAAAGAAAAAAGACCTATGAGTTCAAAACTCCGCGGGGTGTTCATAAAGTCCTTACTAAAGTGAAAAACCCCGTCTGGTCAAAACCCAATTGGGCATTTATTGAGGAAGGCCTGCCAATTCCATCTGCCAGTGATGCTTCACGTTATGATCCGTACACTCTGGGTGACTATAAGCTCACCATCGGTGATGGGTATATGGTGCACGGAACTTTATGGAAACGCCGGATGGGATTGCCTGTCACCCACGGCTGTGTGCGTCTGCTTGACGAGGACCTGGAAGCTGTATTCAATACCCTGTCGGTGGGATCAAAAGTGATAATCTACTAAATCAATCGTTTTGAAAGCACTCAAAATATCTGCCCTGACCATTGGAATTCTGGTGATCGGAGCGCTGGCCTTTCTGATGATTATGGCCATGAAGGCTCCACGGCAGTTCCTCATGGATTTCAATGAAGAAACTTCGAAAATCAGTAACAATAAGGTTATCCTCTCCTATCCGGATGATCTTCTTGATAAAAAAGCCAGCTTGGATGCACGTCTGGCCATGTCGGAAGATGATTCAATTGGGTTACGGATCAACCTCAGGCAAAAATCGATTTACCTTGAAATTAATGGAATCGTCCTGCACAGAACCCCTGTCCTTGAACAAAAAACCAGTAGCTTTTATAAAAGACTCAGTAGTGCGGAAAAATATGTGCTTTTCCGAAAACCTTTGGAGATCCTGAAAGATGAGTCGACCATTTCTAAAGACCAGTTTGAAATCCAAATTGCTCCAAAAGATACCATCGAAGCCAAATCCCGCCCAGAAATTATTCCCGATACCGTTCTCAAGGAACCTGTTCTTTACCGGCTCTATTTCAAAAACGGCTTCAGGGTTCAGATAACCGGTGAATTACCCGATTCCGTTCCGCAATTCTGGCCAAAATTCAAATTTGATTATGCCGACCGGATCAAGTATTTGAAGGAGCTTGTCAAAAGCGCCATGAACAACCAACCCGCCCCTTATCAGCCCACTATATCCTTGGTTGTGGATGCCAAGGAGGCAGAAGCTATTTATCGCGCTGTACCCAAAAAAGGAAACGTGATCCTCGAACTATAGCGAAAGGTCATAATTTGATTTTCGCTGCCGCCCGCTCGGCCAGTGCCGTGATTGTCAGCGAGGGATTTACCCCCGGATTGGCCGATATCGCCGAACCATCTATCACATACAGATTTTCATATCCAAATAACCGGTGATCAAGGTCGATTACGCCGGTTTCACGGGTGCCCCCCATGCATGCACCGCCGAGAATATGGGCGGTGGTCGGTATCCCAAAGAGCGATTCCGTTGGCAGAACCAGTGGCTTACCATCGATTATTCGTGCATATTTTCGTGCCAGGTCCTGTGCTTCCGGGATAAAAGCTGAGGGAGCGGAACCCCTTTCCACACCCGTCTTCATGCCAAAAATGCCTTTTTTTAGGTTCAGCGTACTGTCGCGCGATTGCATAAACAGGAGTATCTGGGTGCGGTCGGCCCAGTTTCGGGCCAGAATGGCCCTTGCATTCGAAACCGGATGAACCAGATAATCAGCGGCAATTTTCACCATCCTTCCCGCCAGCGTCTTACCCGAAACCATCGGTGCCATCAGCAGACGCCAGAAACCAGAACCTGAAGGATACCTCACCGGTTCCAGGTGACTGAACTCATCGGTATGAACGATGGATCCAATGGCAATACCCTCGGAGAATTTCCGGGACCGGTCGTTACTGACCACACCGATCAGCGCTTCATTGTTGGTGCGGACCTGTGCACCCACGAGATCCGACAGATCCGGCAAGGTTGTTCTCTTCAATTTCAGCAGAAGGGGAATCGTTCCCAGCACGCCACCGGAAAAGATAAAAGCACGGGTACGCAGGATGGTTTTCCTGATCCCTCCTGTGGCCCGGATAATGATCTCATAGCCATCTGCTCCATTCGTCCCCAGTGGAATCACATTCCATACACGTGACTTTTCCATGACCGTTACTCCCTCTTTTTCTGCGAGATATAAATAGTTTTTATCCAGCGTATTCTTGGCATTAAACCGGCATCCTACCATACAGCCGCCGCAAAAGCAACATCCCTCGCGATCCGGACCCTGACCTCCAAAGTAGGGGTCCGGTACGGTTACATGCTCTTCTCCAAAAAACACGGCCACATCGGTCGCTGAAAAATGTTCCGATTTGCCAATGGATCCGGACAAGCGGGCCAGGGCCTCGTCTCCGGGTCCCAATCTCGGATTCCTCGCGACGCCAAGCATCTGCTGAGCCTCAAGGTAATAAGGCTTTAGCTCGGCTTCCCAGTCGAGCAGGTTTTTCCATGAGCCGCTTTTGAAAAAGTCGCTTTTGGGCACCGGGAGGGTATTGGCATACACCAGCGACCCGCCGCCGACTCCGGTACCAGCCAGAACCGTGATATGACGAAATAAGGCAATCCTGAAAAATCCATAAAAACGCAAACCCGGAACCCATAACCATTTTCGAATATTCCAGTTCCTCTTCGGAAAATCCGGGCTGCCGAACCGCCTGCCCTGCTCCACCACCAGAACCCTGTACCCCTTCCGAACCAATCGGAGTGCGCTCACCGATCCTCCAAATCCGGATCCCATTATGACAAAATCGTATTCCATAGGTCATCTCTTTTTTACGAATTCCGGAACTCTTTCAAGGCTGACAAAATAAGACTATTTTTAGTTGCCCGTTCGACATTATCTTAGAACCTAAATTAATCGATTATGAAAACCAAGCAACACCTTTCCACCCCGCTGATTCTGTTAATCCTTATTCTGGTCATAGTTTCCTGCAAAACCGGACAGGTTGCTCCCGTGCAAGAGGGACCGGCTACCTTGGTTATTCATCCGGAATGGATTAAATCAGCCGTATTGTATGAAGTGAACATCAGGCAGTATACTCCCGAAGGCACGCTGAATGCCTTTGCCGAAAAACTGCCGGAACTGAAGAAATTGGGAGTAGGCATACTTTGGCTGATGCCTGTTAACCCCATCGGGGAAGTAAACCGGAAAGGACCTTTGGGCTCTTATTATAGTGTGAAAGACTATCGGGACATCAATCCCGAATTCGGAACCATGGAAGATTTCAAAGTCCTGGTTCAGAAAACTCATGACCTCGGAATGCACCTCATTATCGACTGGGTGCCGAATCATTCGGCCTGGGACAACCCACTGGTCGCCTCAAACCCTGAATGGTATGCCAAGGACAGCCTGGGTAAGATGTTCTCTCCCTGGGACTGGACCGATGTCGTGAAATTTGATTACAGTCAAAGGCCCTTGCGGGATTATATGATCGAGACCATGAAATGGTGGCTTACTGAAACTAAGATGGATGGTTTTCGTTATGATGTAGCCCATCAGGTTCCTGTTGATTTCTGGAACGAGGTAAGGCCCGCCCTGGAGTCAGTAAAACCCGATGTACTCTTGCTTGCCGAAGCCGAACAACGCAACCTTCACGAAAAGTCCATGGATCTCACCTACGGATGGGAATTGCATCACATCATGAATCAGATTGCCAAGGGCAATCAAACCGTAGCCGATATCGATGCCTATTTCCAGCGGGCTGCCAAGGATTACAACACAAACGACATCCGGATTTATTTCACTACCAACCATGACGAAAACTCCTGGAACGGAACGGCCCGGGAACGCATGGGAAAGGCTGCCGACCTGATGACGGTTTTCACGTATACCATCCCCGGTATGCCCCTGCTATATAACGGACAGGAGTCGGGCGAAACCAAAAGACTCTTGTTTTTCGAAAGGGATCCTATCGACTGGAGCCAAACAGGTTTCTTTGATTTTTATCAGAAACTGGATGAACTCAAAAAGAATAATCCTGCCCTCTGGAACCCCGGATTTGGAGGAAACTATGAGCGACTGGTCACCGATAAGGACAAGCAGGTGTTGGCCTTTAAGCGGGAACTGGGTAACAATTCGGTGGTGGCAGTGCTGAATATGAGCGCCGAACCTGTCATCGTAAAAATTTCCGCCACCCTCGCAAGCAAAAAATATACGGAATATTTTACCGGCATTAAAGCCAATCCCACAGAAGCCCCGATTGAATTGAAAGCCTGGGGTTTTGCGGTATATACTAAATAACTGAACCCTATGTGCAAGCGCCGAGTACTCTCCTCTTTTTTAATCAGCTGTTCTCTCTTGTTTTCACCCGTTGTGATGTCACAGAACATAGTTCCCCCCACTCCGCCTACCCGCGTCTTTTACTCGGTGTTTGTTGAATCCTTTTACGATAGTAACGGTGATGGGATCGGAGATATCAACGGACTGACATCCAAACTGGACTACCTGAAAGACCTCGGTATCCAAGGGCTTTGGCTGCTGCCTGTCCACCCCTCGCCAACCTACCACAAATATGATGTATCAAATTACTATGCCATCCATCCGGAATACGGAACGCTCGGGGATTATAAAAACCTGCTGATCGAAGCCCATAAAAGGGGCATGGTGGTCCTTCTGGATCTGGTGATCAACCATACCTCAAATCAGATCAAATGGTTTCAGGAAGCTTCAAAAGGACCGCAAAACCCTTATCGGAATTACTACATCTGGTCTGATAATAACTCGGATTTCGATGCCGAACCCTACCACTGGCATCGCGTGCGGGACGCCGGTGGAAAAGAGCTTCCGGGGTCCAGATATTATGGATTTTTCTGGTGGGAGATGCCCGATCTGAATTATGATAACCCCAAGGTGCGGGAAGAGATTTTTAAAATCAGCAGTTACTGGTTAAAGGATGTGGGAGTCGATGGATTCCGGCTGGATGCAGCCCGATATATTTATCCGGATAATGAGGCCGGCAAAACCATCCAATGGTGGGAAGAATTCCGCGAGCAGGCTAAGAAAATTAAAAAAGATGTGATGATCGTTGGCGAAGTCTGGGGCCCGGGCAGTGAAATCGGTCCCTATTTGAAAAATGCCATGACCGCCTGTTTTAACTTTCAACTGGCAGATAGCATACGCATAAGCCTGCAAGAAGAAAAAGACCATTACATCCTGCAAACATGGTGGCAGATGCGCGATATTTACACCCGATACAATCCGGGATTTGAAGATGCGCTGTTGCTTTCAAATCATGATATCAACCGGATTATGAGTGACATAGGCAACAAAACCACAAAAGGAAAAGTGGCGGCTTCTCTGCTGCTGACCCTTCCCGGTAATCCGTTTATATATTATGGCGAGGAAATCGGCATGTTGGGAGAAAAACCGGATGAATTTATTCGTGAACCCTTTCTCTGGAACATGGAGGGTGAGGATAAAGGCCAGACCCATTGGGAAATACCCTATCACAGCACCTCTCAGACCGTCAAGCCATTACGGTATCAACTGGAGGACCCAAACTCCCTGTTTCTGTTTTACCGGTCATTGATCCACTTACGGGACTCTTCAGCTGCCCTCAACCGGGGAAGTTTTGAACCCCTGGACCAGTATAATAAAAAAGCCATCGGCTTTTTCCGTGCGTATGAGAACGAAAGGGTGCTGGTACTGTTGAACCTGAGCAAAGAGATTCAGCGTATCGATGCCCCTGCGGACATCGATGATTTTAAAATGGTTTTAGCCACGCACAACATCTTCAAATCCGGTGGCGGAGCAATCTTCCTGCAGCCCTACGGCATATTTATTCTCAGCAAAAAGGATTAGCCCCTGGTTTCGGATTCAATCCATTTCCGGGCATTTACAAAAGCCTCCAGCCAGGGTGCTGCTTCTTCCTGCCGACGGTGTGCCGGATAATGCGGCCACTGCCAGGGCAGGAAAGCCCTTTCCAAATGCGGCATCATAACCAGGTGACGGCCATCATCAGAACAAAGTGAAGCAATATTCTCCGGCGAGCCATTCGGGTTTGCCGGATAGCCGGAATACGAAAACCGGGCAGGGGCCTGATAGCTGTCGGTGGCGTCAGGCAAAACAAACTTGCCTTCGGCATGTGCAACCCATACACCCAGCCGGCTGCCGGCCAGGCTCTTCAGCATAACGGATTCATTAGGAAGAATATCCAACGTAAGGAAACCGGATTCAAATTTACCGGAGGTATTCAGATGCATTTTTGGGTGATTCTTGCGGTCAGGATAAACCAGGTCAAGCTCCATCATTACCTGGCAGCCATTGCAAACGCCCAAACTCAGGGTATCTTTTCGCGCATAGAATTTTTCAAGCGCCTTCCGGGCCTCGGGATTAAACAGGAAAGCCCCCGCCCACCCTTTTGCCGATCCCAGCACATCAGAATTCGAGAAGCCGCCTACAAATACAATCATATTTACATCTTCCAGCGTTTCCCGTCCGGAGATCAGGTCCGTCATGTGAATATCCTTGACGTCCATTCCGGCCAGATACATCGCATAGGCCATTTCGCGGTCACCGTTCACCCCTTTTTCCCTTATGATGGCAGCTTTGACCCCGGAGGACGTTCTTCGACCGGGATCAATTCCCAAATCTTCAAAACGTCCGGTAAATGCCGCTGGAAAACTGAACTTCAAAGGTTCCGACTTATAATTCTCCAATCGCTGCAAAGCCATTTCCTCACCACTCTGCTTCCGGTCCAGTAGGTAAGAGGTCCGATACCAGGTATCCCTTAACTGATCAATATCCAATTCCATCTCCACGCCTTTACCGGAGACCGCAATCATACGGCCTGCAACAGGCGCACCCAGGCGGTAGTATCGCAGCCCGCTTTCATTTAAAATTCTTTCGACTTCCGTGGCATTTTTTATCTGGATGACCACAGCCGGCTGCTCGCTTAATAATATCCTGACGAGATCGACCTCGGGGAAAGAATCCAGATGAATATCCATCCCGCCGGTCAAATTGCCAAAACACATTTCAAGCAGGCAGGTCGCCAGACCCCCTGCAGAAACATCGTGACCACTGATAATAAATCCTTTACGGATCAGATCCTGCACCGTATTGAAAGCGACGGCAAACAGATCTGCCGGAGCGCAATCCGGTGATTGTTGACCGATTTGCCCCAATATCTGGGCAAAACTGCTGCCTCCGAGATTAAACTGGCCGTTAGAAAAATCAAGATAAATCAACTGCGTTCCGGATTCTGCACTCAAAACCTGTGGCACCACCCTGCGGATATCGGTGACTTCAGCCACTGCCGAGATAATCACTGTACCGGGTGACATCACCACTGTCCCGTCAGGGTATTTCTGTGTCATCGACATAGAATCCTTTCCCGTAGGAACATTGATCCCAAGGCTTACGCAAAAATCGCTCACTGCCTTTACCGCAGCATAAAGGCGGGCATTTTCGCCCGAATTTTTTGCCGGCCACATCCAGTTTGCAGAAAGGGAAACTGATTTCAGGTCATCGACCAGCGGAGCCCATATCAGATTGGTCAGGGCCTCCCCGATGGCCAGCCTCGAACCGGCAGCAGAATCGATCAGTGCGGATACCGGAGCATGTCCGATCGAGGTGGCGATCCCGCTTTTTCCCTGATAATCAAGCGCTACCACTGCCAGGTCGTTCAACGGCAGTTGAATTTCACCGGCGGTTTGCTGTACGGCACCCCGGCCGGTAACCGAACGGTCGACCTTGTTGGTCAGCCAGTCTTTACAAGCCACTCCTTCTATCTGCAGTACTTTGTCGAGATATTCGCGGAATTGCAACACGTCGTAGGACAATTCCCCAAAATCAGAACGTACCGACCGGTCCGTCAGCACAGTTTTCGGCGGCTTGCCGAAGAAATCCTCCAGCGCCAGGTCGATAGGCCGGGTTTGCGTGTTCCGGTCGATAAACAGGAGGCGCTTGTCGCCGGTGATGCGGCCCACTTCATACATGGGGGCCCGTTCACGTGAAGCCACCTTCCGAAGGGTAGGAATATCTTTTTGGGCCAATACCATTCCCATTCTTTCCTGCGACTCGTTGCCGATTATTTCACGGGCTGACAGTGTCGGATCACCCACCGGCAGATTTTCAAGGTAAATTTCTCCCCCGACCGGGTCAACCAGCTCCGACAGGCAGTTCAGGTGGCCGCCGGCACCGTGGTCATGAATGGACCGGATAGGATTATGTCCGGATTCTGCAAAAGCCCGGATGGCATTGTACACCCGTTTCTGCATTTCGGGATTCGACCGCTGAACGGCATTTAATTCAATCTTATTTGCGTATTCTCCCGTTGCCACAGAGGATACGGCTCCTCCGCCCATACCGATACGATAGTTGTCACCCCCCAGAACAACAATGATATCTCCCGCTTCCGGAACATCTTTGCCGGCATCCTCACGTTTCCCAAAGCCCACGCCACCAGCCTGCATGATCACCTTATCGTAACCCAGCCGGTGTCCATCCCCGTCATATTCGAATGTAAGCACACTGCCACACAACAGGGGTTGTCCGAATTTATTTCCAAAATCACTGGCACCGTTTGACGCCTTGATCAGGATGTCTTCCGGCGTCTGGTATAACCACTTCCTTTCTTCGGCAGCATATTCCCACGACCGCTCCCTGCCCAGCCTGGGATAGGATGTCATGTACACGGCGGTTCCAATCAGTGGCATGCTGGCTTTGCCGCCGGCCATCCGGTCGCGGATTTCTCCACCCGACCCGGTGGCAGCTCCGTTAAAGGGTTCCACTGTGGTCGGAAAATTATGGGTTTCAGCCTTCAGGGAAATAACCGAACTGAAATCTGATACTTCAAAAAAGTCGGACTTATCCTGAGAAACCGGTGCAAATTGTTCAATTTCCGGTCCGACAATAAAAGCCACATTATCATGGTAAGCAGAAACGATTCGGTTGGGATTGACCTTCGATGTTTTCTTGATGAGTGCAAACAGGGTTTCCGGCATTTCCTTCCCGTCAATAATAAACTGACCGTTGAAAATCTTATGCCTGCAATGCTCAGAGTTCACCTGGGAGAAGCCGAACACCTCGGAATCTGTTAAAGGCCGCCCCAGGCGCCGGGATAATCCTTGCAGGTATTCAATCTCCTCCTGACTGAGGGCCAGTCCTTCCTGCTCACTATAAATATTAATATCCTCAATATTTCTGATTGCATCCGACTGATGCTCAATGGCAAACAGATCCTGATCAAGTCGGGGATACCGGAACTGCAGCATCGGGTCATAAGCCGCATGGTCGAAATTGACCGGCTTGAAGGCTTCAATACGGCTAATGCCGCTTATTCCCATATTCAAGGATATTTCGACCGCATTGGTCGACCAGGGAGTGACCATTTCTTTGCGCGGGCCCACAAAAAAACCGTCCAGAATCAAAGTTTCCAAACGGTTTGCCTTACCGAAAAGCCAGTAAAGCTTATCCAGGTCCTCCAGCGGTAATACTTTGTCGACACCAATCGCGAAAATCTCCTCGGAATTCTGATAAAAAAGGATCATGGCCATACAATTTGCCGGCAAAATTATGAAAAATCAGGAGGAAACCGGCAGATCCGGGGTTACAGTTTTACAACTGTTGTCTTCCCTCCGTCCAGTCTGCTTTTCTCGGCCATAAAACCCATCAGGTGTGATTCCATCGAGGCCTGTATAGTAGAGGTCAGCAGTGAAGGATCCTGAGCCTGGGATGCACGGATAAAATCATGTACAAGGCCATAATCCCCCCCGCCGTGGCCGGAAGTAATATCGGCCTGGTTCACGTTCCATTTAGTGGTTTTACGGGTAGCGAAATCGAAGTATTCCAGGTCGTTCTCATCTCCATACGCATGGCCCTTGCTGCCCAGTATCCGCGTGCGCCTGCCGCCGTATGGGGTCATGGCTTCCATGGAAAAGGCCGCCGTGGTGCCTCCTTCAAATTCGAAATTGCAGATCTGGTGGTCGACCACATCATTATCCTGTTTATACACGCAAATTCCATAGCGGGTGGTCAGCAATCTTTCATGAATTTCCTGCTCTGTACCGGTATCCAGGTTAAGATGGCCCAGATACCATTTATTCTTTTCATAGACAGTTACCGCATTGTATGGGCAAGTGGCTTCCTCCGGACAACCATCCGTACACCGAAGCGGGCTTCCGGCCGGGGCGTTCTCCTTTCTGAACAGCGAAAGCTGGCCAAATGAGGAAACCATTGTGCACGGCTTGTTGATGAGCCAACGCAGGATATCGGTATCATGACAGGATTTTGAAAGAATCATTGGATTGGATTCCTTTGAGTTCCGCCAGGGACCGCGAACAAATGAATGCGACATGTGTATATATTCCACAGGTTCAAGATGCTGTATACTAAGTATATCACCAAAAACACCGCTATCGCACAAATCCTTAAGCTTACGAAAATATGGCGTATACCTTAACACATGGCATACGGCCACAATGGATTGGAATTTTACAGCGGTTTTCAGAATATCGTTGCATTCCTTCCAGGTCTGTGCCACAACCTTTTCCACAATCATGTCATAGCCAAGCGGTAACGCCGCCATTGCAGGACCATAATGAAGGCTGTCGGGGGTGGTAATGATCACCGCATCGGCAAATTTTTCACGTTTAAATACAAATTCCCAGCTTGGAAAACGGTTTTCATCCGGAATACCATGCGCCTTCGCAAACCGCTCATTCTTATAGGCAATAGGCTCTGCCACGCCTACAATTTTCAACTCATCCGGGTATTTTAATGCATACCCTGCATACACATTACCCCGATTTCCGGCACCAATAACAATTGCGGTCATGGGTTTCCCGACTGCACCCGGAATTCCGGTATATTCCGGTAAATAATTAACCATTTCCAACTCATTACCAATGAGTTGTGGAACGACTCCGACACCTGCGATCAGGCTGCCAAATTGAATAATTGCTGATCTTCTTGTAGTGGTTTTCATAATATTCTAAATCAACAAATGTTATTTTGTGTTATTTTTTTTTGAAATTAATATTTTATGTGATTTATTCGGATTTTTTTTGAGAACTTTGCAAAATTC
>JBBQOG010000060.1:0-11849 GCA_038330665.1 Bacteroidales bacterium | reverse complement strand
GATTTCCCCAATTTTGGAGGACCGTTCCGCATACGGATAATTTTTGAAAATCACGTTGTAATGACAAGTAAATGAGTAATATAGCAATTTTTGCTTCCGGTTCAGGAACCAACGCGGAACAGATTATCCGACACTTTTCAGGTAATCCAAACCACTCCGTGCGACTCGTCCTGTCGAATAAACCCGATGCATTCGTTTTGGAACGGGCCCGGAACCTCGGGGTTCCGGCAGGGGTTTTTGACCGTGAAATGTTTTATAAAACCAGGCTGGTGTTGGATACGCTTATCACCAACGAGATAGACGTCCTCGTGCTCGCAGGATTTTTATGGCTCATTCCGGAAAATCTGTTAGTAACTTTTCCGCAGCGGATCCTGAACATCCATCCGGCATTGCTACCCGACTTTGGCGGAAAAGGCATGTATGGCATGCGGGTGCACGAAGCCGTTTTGCTTGAAGGCAGGACGAAATCCGGCATCACCATCCACCTGATCGATGAGGAATATGACCGGGGCCGAATCCTATTCCAGGCAGAATGCCCGGTAAACCCCGGAGATACCCCCGACGTCCTGGCATCCCGGATCCATCAGCTCGAACATAAACACTATCCCGAACAGATCAGAAGATTTTTGCAGTCCCTTTGATTTCTGATTTATAGCGCTCGAATTCACGTTGGTATACACCGACAATCGAATCGAAGGCAGGCTTCATCTTCGGATTCAGGGGTTCAACAGGCGGACTCTCAACTTTAAGAGGATCAACAGGTTTGCCGTTTTGCCAGATCCGGAAATCCAGGTGAGGACCGGTTGACAATCCGGTCATGCCCACATACCCGATCACCTCTCCGCGTTGAACGGATGATCCAACCGAAATTCCCTTCGCATATCCATTCATGTGCATATAACCCGTGGTGTAAGTCCCGTTATGTTTGATTTTGAGGGTATTGCCACCACCACTGGTCCATCCTTTCATAATCACCTTGCCATCCCCAATACTTATGATCGGCGTCCCTTTCGAAACGGCATAATCCACCCCATAATGCGGTCGTCTTATCCTCAGGATCGGATGCATACGGCTGCTTGTAAAACGGGAACTTATCCGGACACTCTTCAGATTGAATGGTATTTTCAGGAATGCACGCCTTAAACTCTCTCCCTTTTCATTGAAATAGCTTGACCGGCCATCTTGTTCAAATGCAAAAGCCTGGAACCATCTCTTCCCATAGAGGAACCTGGCTGCCATAACTTTCCCAACCCCGATGGAAGCATTGTCGATGATCTGATTCTCGAAAATCACCTCGAATCGGTCATCCTTGTTTACCGATGTTACATCAATCATGGATTCGAAAATTCCCGCGATCTCCGGTACCAGGCTATAGGATACTCCCTGACTCACAATGGCATCCCAAATGTTGGTTGTAATCACTCCTTCCAAATAAGTCACTTCAGTCCGTATTTCCTTTTCCCTTAGTTCCACCTTAAGAGAATCCCGGAAATTGTAAACCACATATTCGGCGGGATTCTTTTTGTAAACCATATATTGAAGTCTATGGAGGGAATCCTGAGTGTAATAGAAATGAAGTTCATTCCCGGCCTTCAATGCCCTGACATCAAATATGTTCCTGAATTCTTTGGCAATACGGTCGACGGTGGCCAGTGTCACCCCACGGGGTACCAAAATGTCGGAGAGAAACTGGTTTTGATGGACCTCTATATCTTCCACATCAAAAGAATCAATTGGAAATTCAAATTCGTCGTACGTAATCGGCGACACCACAATGGGTACCACTTCAGGCTCCTTGTTGAAAATCAACTCCCAGTTCAGATGGCCTGCCACCCAACCCAGTATGATGAGTCCCAGCCCGACCGAAGTGAAGAGAATGATCAGCCTTTTGTTGTGAAAAGCTTTCTTAAGTAAAACAAGCGCTTTATCCTTTCTTTCTTTTCTGGATTTCCGGTTCCGCTTCTTTCCGGTATGATTATGGTGTCCTTCCGAACCCTGCGTGCCGTGTGTGTCATGACTGCCATGTTTACTGTGCGTGCTGTGATGAGGCTCTTTTCCTTCTGGTTCTGACATGAGTTTCACTGATTAGAATACAATGTTAATGATCCGTTTCGGTACTACGACAATTTTTTTCGGCTGGGCTCCCTGAAGGTGCTTGCCGGTTTGTTCATGGTTCATCACGGCGTTTTCAATTCCTTGGACACTCATGTCGGCAGGAAGTTCAATCTTAAAACGCATTTTACCATTGAACGAAACAGGATATTCTATCGTGTCCTCTTCCAGGAAAGTTTTATTGAGCACCGGCCACACGGCTTTTGATATACTGGTCTGATGACCGAATCGGTTCCAAAGCTCTTCGGAAAAGTGCGGGGCAAAAGGAGCTAACAAAATCAGTAAGGGTTCGAGGATTGCTTTTTTATGACAGTTCAGTTCGGTCAGTTCATTTACACAGATCATAAAAGTACTGACTGCAGTATTGAAAGAAAACCGCAGGATATCATCCTCAATTTTTTTGATCGTCCGGTGCAGTACCTTCAGTTCCCCTTGGGCAGCAGGTTCGGCGGTGACCAACCACCCGTTCGGATCCTGAAAATAGAGCCGCCAGAGTTTCCTGAAAAATTTATGCACACCGTCGATGCCATTGGTGTCCCAGGGTTTCGACTGTTCAACCGGTCCCAGGAACATTTCATACAGTCTCAGCGTATCCGCACCATACTTCTCTATGATGATATCCGGGTTTACCACATTATACATCGATTTCGACATTTTCTCAACCGCCCAGCCGCAAACATATTTGTCGTTTTCCAGAATGAACTCCGCGTTTTTGTATTCCGGATTCCAGTTGCGGAAAGCTTCCCGATCCAGAATATCATGGCTGACGATATTCACATCCACATGAATGTCTGTCGTTTCATACTGGTCTTTCAATCCGAGCGATACGAAGGTGTGGGTGCCTTTGATCCGGTAGGCGAAATTCGACCGGCCCTGGATCATGCCCTGGTTGATCAGCTTGCGGAAAGGCTCATCTTTACATACATAGCCGGTGTCAAACAGGAACTTGTTCCAGAATCTTGAGTAAATCAGGTGACCGGTGGCATGTTCCGTACCACCTACGTATAGGTCCACGTCCTGCCAGTAATCGTTTGCCTCCTTCGATACCAGTGCTTTTTTGTTACCGGGATCCATGTACCGGAGATAGTAGGCTGATGAGCCCGCAAACCCCGGCATGGTGCTGAGTTCAATCGGATATCCTTCTTTGGTGACCCATCCTTCGGCACGACCGAGTGGTGGCTCTCCCTTTTCAGTAGGCAGAAAGGCATCCACTTCCGGAAGCCTTACCGGCAATTCAGATTCATCCATCACATGGGCAATTCCATCCTGATAATAAACGGGGAACGGTTCTCCCCAATAGCGCTGGCGACTGAATATGGCATCCCGCAAGCGATAGTTTACCTGCACCTTGCCGATCCCTCTTTTTCCCACCTCAATCTTGGTTTGGGCAATGGCCTGGGCAACAGTCAATCCGTTAAGGAAATCCGAATTGATCATCGTTCCTTCCTTTGCATCAAACGAATCTTCCCAGGTTCCGGGGTCCGAAGGTTCCTGGCCGGGCTGCTGAACAACCTGGATGACAGGAAGCCCGAATCTCCGGGCAAATTTAAAATCACGGCTGTCATGAGCGGGGACGGCCATGATGGCCCCGGTTCCGTAACCCGCCAAAACATAATCCGCTACCCAGATCGGAATTTCCAGACCGGTAAAGGGATTGATGGCATAGGAGCCGGTAAATACCCCGGTAACCTTTTTTACATCAGCCATTCGCTCCCTTTCGGTTCGCTTGCGGGTTTCCAGAAGGTAGGCCTCCACTTCTTCTTTATGGCCGGCTTGCGTAAGGACTTCAACCAGTTCGGATTCAGGTGCCAGAACCATGAATGTGGCGCCAAAAATGGTGTCGGCGCGGGTGGTAAATATTTCGATAGTAATATTATGTGCGGGTAAGGCAAAGAACATGTTTGCCCCTTCAGATTTTCCGATCCAGTTCCGCTGCATCTCTTTCAACGAATCCGACCAGTCGAGCCGGTCAAGCTCCCTGAGTAGCCGATCGGAATAGGCTGAAACCCTGAGCAGCCACTGTTTCATCCTCTTTTGCTCAACCGGATGTCCACCCCTTACAGAGAACCCCTCTTTAACCTCATCGTTGGCAAGTACGGTGCCCAGCGCCGGACACCAGTTTACCAGAGTTTCTGCCAGATAGGCCAGCCGGTAGTTCAGCAGGATCTCCTGCTTCTTCGCTTCCGACATCCCGTTCCATTCGGATGCGGAAAATTCAACCGGTTCCGTGCAGGCCGCTTCAATACCTGAAGTGCCCTGCTCACCAAAACATGCGATCAGCTGGTCAATCGGTGCCGCTTTATCGGTTTTCTTATTGTACCAATGATTGAAAAGCTGAATAAATACCCATTGGGTCCAGCGATAATAATCAGGATCACAGGTTCGTACCTCGCGCGACCAGTCGAATGAGAACCCGATCTTATCCAACTGTTCCCGGTATCTGCGGATATTATTCTCGGTAGTAATGGCAGGGTGCTGGCCGGTTTGAATGGCATATTGCTCTGCAGGCAGACCGAAGGCATCGTACCCCATCGGATGCAGTACATTATACCCATTCAGCCGCTTATACCAGGAATAGATGTCCGAGGCAATGTAGCCCAGCGGATGACCCACATGAAGTCCTGCCCCGGATGGATAGGGAAACATATCTAATACATAAAACTTTGGTTTGGCTAAATCTGTGCTGACTTCGAAAGTCTTTTGCGATTTCCAGTAAGCCTGCCATCTCGGTTCTATTTCCCTGAAGTTATATTCCATAATCGTAATAATGTGTGAGCCCCATGCGGGCCTAAATATATTTGGCGAAAGTATAAAAACCACAGTTTCTATGAAAATGTTATACCTTTGCTGGGCTTTATTAAAACGATACTGACATGAATTTATCATTTGTATTAGCAGGGATTCTCGGTCCTACCGAGATTGTTCTGATTGTCCTGGTTGTGGTTCTGATGTTTGGTGGAAAGAAGATTCCCGAACTGATGCGCGGTCTGGGAAAAGGCATAAAGGAATTCAAAGATGCCTCAAAGGGTCCTGAAGAGGAGTCCGGTAAGGTTAGTACCCCCGATAAAAAAGATTAATTCTCCTCTTCTTGGCAAAGAAAAAGAATAAGAAGGACGCGAACGATATGACATTTCTCGAGCACCTGGAGGTGCTTCGTGGCCATTTGTTGCGCTCCATTGCTTCGATCGGAGTTTTTGCGGTAGGGGTTTTCATCTTTACAAAATCCCTGGTCGACTATGTACTTCTGGCTCCAAAAGGATCCGAATTCATTACAAACCGGTTGTTTTGCCGGTTCGGGCAGTCGCTGCTGCATAGCGATAAGCTTTGCCTGAATGATGTGCCGTTTCAGCTGATCAATATTGAGATGGCCGGTCAGTTCCGGAATAACGTTTCTATTGCCCTTTATGGAGGCATGATTCTGGCGGCTCCTTATATCTTCTGGGAGCTGTACCGGTTTATCATGCCGGCTCTGCAGGAAAAGGAGCGAAAATATTCCAAAGGAATGGTTTTCTATACCAGCATTCTTTTCTTAATCGGTATCCTTTTTGGCTATTTTTTGATTGTCCCGATGACCCTAAACTTCCTGGGAGGATATTCCATCAGCGGGGAAATTCTGAATCAGATCAATTTCAAATCCTATATCGGCACCATAACCTCCCTGATTTTTGCTACCGGATTGGTGTTTGAAATGCCTATCCTGGTATACTTCCTCAGTAAGGTAGGTATTATCACCCCATCTTTCATGCGTAAATACCGGAAGCATGCCTTTATTGTCATACTGATAGTGTCCGGCATTATCACTCCTCCGGATATCTTTAGTCAGGTGATGGTCACTATTCCGATGTATCTGCTGTTTGAAATATCCATCTTCATCTCGGCTCGCATCGAACGGGAGCGCAATGCCCGGAACGAGGCGGAAGAGGCCGGCTGAAATACAAAAGCTATAAAATAAAAAAGGCCGCATCGAGCGGCCTTTTTTATTTTATAGTCTTTGATTACTTATCCAGTTCGGCAACTTTTCTCTTTGCCGAATAATTAATCTTAAGTGCTTCAGCTTTTCTGAGTTCCTGCTTGATTTCTGAGATAATCCCCATTTTGGTCTTTTCGTCGGCTTTCAGGGAAACGGTCATTTTAGGTCTGTCAACCTCATTCCGCTTTTCCTGTTCGCCTGCGATATACCCACGAAGATCCGCAACAGTGGCAAAGTTGTCATCCAGCTGGATGCGTGACTCACTACCAAGCTTGGTCTGGTATTCCCTGCGTGGTGTTCCTACATATACATAACTGACCAGCGACTTCTTCTCCAATTTAGTTAACTCGGTAGCAAAGGGCAACTTAGGAGTGTTGATCTTAAGTTCATTTTCCCGTAAGGTTGTGGTAACCATAAAGAAGAACAGGAGCATGAACATAATGTCAGGCAGAGAAGCGGTAGTGATTGGCGGAGTTTCCTTTTTTCCACCATCAGGATTGAATTTTGACATAATTTAATCTCCAGTTATTTGATTTCCTGAGGCTCAGCTTCAGAAATAGCGGTTGGGAATGCTTTCTTTACCGCTTCCTGCTGAACTTCACTCAATTTTTCCATTTTCATTCCGAAATGTTGCATCGCATAATCATTACGAAGCTCATTGATCGCTTTTACCAGTTCATTCTGTACCAGCATATACGCACCATAATCCGTACCACGGTCGTTCTGAAGAGAAACAATACCCTCTGATCTCATAAACGCCCCGATTCCTTCAATTTCCACTTCCTTCTTTTCTGAAAGGGTGGTATTGTCAAGAGGATTCAGGATGAATTCCTTCAACTTGTCGCCGATATCGGAAACCTGTGCGAATTCACCGTTTATGGCGAGGTCATTGTTTTTATTGATCAGCACAACGAATGTATTCCGCTTGTTGATTTTTGGAGCTTCTACATTGTCAACCCATTGAGGAAGCAGACGGTAGATCCCGGTATCTACATCCATCGTAGTCGAAACAATGAAGAAGATAATCAGCAGAAACGCGATATCAGCCAATGATGAACTTGGTACTTCCGGAAATGATCTTTTTTTCCTAGCCATACCTTAGTTTATTTGAATAATTTACTGATTTCAGCATACAGAACCACAATAATAGCTGCGACAACCATGCCGTAGGTCGAAAAAATGATCATATCGGTCATTTTCAGCCTCGACGGAACGTTATCGCCTCCGGTATAGCCGGCTATATCCATGACGGTGCCGTCGCCCAACTGATAAGCCACAAACATCAAGATCGCTAGAATACCAATGGAAATCAGGGCTTTCAGGCCCGACTTCGGATTTGATATGATCTGCAGGAATGGAAATCCGACCATAAAAAACACGGAAAGTCCGGCCAGAATATAGGCCCAGTTTACCAGTACATTCAGGATGGGGCCGATCTGATTGATCTGCATGCTCAAAGGAGAATCAGAGTTTATTTTCCCGGCGTTCAGGTAGAAGACTACCGTCAGCCCGATGCTAATAACCATCAGCGCCAGAAAGAAATATCGGCTAATGGTTAATAATAATTGTTGTTTCTTCATTATTGAAAATCCTTTCGCTTATTTTTTCTTCATATTGAAACGAATCAGAATATCCATAAAACTGATTGATCCGTTTTCCATATCGTTTGTGATGGAGTCAATTTTGGCCAGGCAATAGTTGTAAAGAACCTGAAGAATCATAGCTACCACCAAACCGAATACAGTCGTTAACAAAGCTACTTTAATACCTGCGGCAACCAGACTCGGGGAGATTTCACCAGCTTTCTGGATAGAGTCAAAAGCCTGAACCATCCCGATAACGGTACCCAGGAATCCCAACATAGGAGCGGTTGCAATCATAAGTGATATCCAGGTTAAACCTTTTTCAAGGAGTCCCAGCTGAACACTACCGTAAGCAATAACCGATTTTTCAACCATGTCCAGGCCTTCATCATGGCGCTCCAGACCTTGGAAGAATATGCTCGCTACCGGTCCGCGGGTGTCGCGGCATACATCTTTAGCTGCTTCAACACCGCCTTCTTCCAGCGCTTTTTCCATTTTTGCTAGAAGTTTATCGGTATTGGTGGTCGACAAGGACAGATAGATGATCCTTTCAATAGCCAAAGCCAAACCCACGATCAAAGCGAGAGCGATCACACCCATAAATCCGGCGCCCCCTTCAATGAATTTTTCTTTTAATACCTGGTGGCTCGTTTTGTCTGCCTCAACCGGAGTTGTGGTAGTTGCCGGAGCAACAGTAGCTGGCTTGGCAGCTACGGAGGTGTCAGGAGCGGTGGTTGGTTGGTCCTGAGCCTTAAGAACAAGAAACGATGCCCCGAAGGTAAGCATCCCGAAAATAGCTAGCAAAGCAAGTTTTTTCATGACTAAAAAATCGATTGGTTAATACTTGTTTCAGTGTTTGTTTAACAAATTTAATAAAATAAAACTCGCGGAGAAAGAGGGATTCGAACCCTCGACCCCGCTTCACGCAGGGTACACGCTTTCCAGGCGTGCGCCTTCGACCACTCGGCCATCTCTCCAAAAATCGCGGCGAAAATTACAAAAAAAATATTAAAATCAGCGAATTAAACGGTTATTTCACCACTGATTGACGTGTTTAAGTAGCCTTTTACTGTATGTGGGTCAGTCTTATTGCCTAACAGAAACATTAACTTTGTAACAGCGGCTTCTGTGGTCAGGTCCCGGCCATTGATCACTCCCACTTCATGCAGTCGCCGGCTGGTTTCGTATTTGCCCGGATTTACTGAGCCTGCAGGGCATTGAGTCACATTCAGAATGATGATGTCACGCTCGCAGGCCAGCCGGATCTCCTCAATGAATTTATCCGAAGTGGAAGCATTTCCCGCACCAAAAGTTTCCAGAACAACTGCCTTTATCCAGGGAAGCGTAAGAACCGCATGCACCAATTCGTTCCGGATTCCGGGGAAGAGCTTAAGAATGGCTACCTGGTCGTTCAGAAGGGTATGCACCTTGATCGGTTTTTCATTGACCGGATAATGGATGGCACCATAATTATAGTGTATGCTGATTCCTGCTTCAGCCAAAGGAGGGTAGTTCTCGGAAACGAAGGCATTAAAATATTCTGCGTTATGTTTGGAGGTCCTGTTTCCGCGGTACAGCTTGTTTTGGAATAATATGCAAACTTCAGGTACCATCGGCTGACCGTTACTCCTCTCTGCGGCAATCTCAATGGCCGTGAGCAAATTTTCCTTTCCATCGGTCCGCAATACGCCGATCGGCAACTGGGATCCGGTAAAAATGACCGGCTTATTCAGGTTTTCCAGCATGAAACTCAGTGCCGACGCGCTATAGCACATGGTATCGGTTCCGTGCAATATCACGAAACCATCGTGATGTGAATATTCCTTCCCGATAACCTCCGCAAGTTTGACCCAGAAAGCGGGGGTGATATTGGATGAATCTTCCGGCGGGTCAAAAGTATACGTCGACAGATGGAGATCGAATTTAAGAAGCTCCGGCAGCTGACTGGATATTTCTTTGAAATCAACCGGTACAAGCGATCCGGTCTTTGGTTCGGTAATCATACCGATAGTTCCACCGGTATAAATTATTAAGATGGAACGTTTTTCGCTGATATTCATGTCAGATTCCAAAAATGGTTTTGCTGTTGGCTGATGTGGCATCAGCAATTTGCCCAATCGTCATCCCATAAATTTCGGCCACTTTTGATGCCGTATGCACCAGGAATGACGGTTCGTTTCTTTTTCCCCTGAATGGAGCAGGGGCCAGGTACGGAGCATCCGTTTCAAGAACAATGTGTTGAATGTCAATCTGGGGTAAAATCTGGCTGAGTCCCGAATTTTTAAAAGTCGACACCCCACCGATGCCCAAATGAAATCCCAAACCGATAATTTCTTTGGCCTGATCCAGTGTGCCGGTAAAGCAATGAAAGATGCCCCGGAGGTTTTTGTATCCCGATTTTTTGATGATTTCAATTGTTTTGTCATGACTCTCCCTGACATGAACAACCACAGGAAGGTCCTTTTCTGAGGCCCACCGGAGTTGTGTGGCAAACACCTCCAGCTGCTGTTGCAGAAAGGTCTTATCCCAGTATAAATCAATTCCGATCTCACCAATTCCATAGAATTTACGGGTGCTCAACATCCGCTCAACCTGCTCCAGGTCCTCCTTGTAGTTTTCATTTACCGAGGTAGGATGCAGTCCCATCAGGGGAAAACAATTTTCTGGATACTCCTTCGAAAGATGCAACAGATCCGGGACGGTCGACGCGTCGACGTTGGGCAGGAATATTCTTGTGACCCCGGCAGAAAAGGCTCGTTCCAAAGCCTGGGAGCGATCTTCATTAAATTCGGGAAGATAAATATGGCAATGCGTGTCGGTCAGTTCCATGCCGGCAAAGATAAAAAGAAACTCTCCACAGATTCGGCTGATTTCGCAGATGGATCAGTACCATCTTTTTTATCAGCATCCTCCATGGAGAGCCCTATACGATCAATTGCTCCGGTCTTCAGACCTGAGATCCATGTTATACCAACCCCTGAGCCATCATGGCATCAGCCAGTTTCACAAAGCCTCCGATGTTGGCTCCGTTCACATAATTGATGTATCCGTCTTTTTCCGTGCCATATTTCTGGCAGGTTTTATGGATATTAATCATGATGGTATGCAAACGACTGTCAACCTCTTCACGGGTCCAGCTCAGGCGCATGGAGTTCTGCGACATCTCCAGACCGGAGGTAGCCACTCCACCAGCGTTAGCGGCTTTTCCAGGTCCATACAGGATCTTGGCTTTCAGGAATACTTCCACTGCTTCCGGTGTCGAAGGCATGTTGGCTCCTTCGGATACACAGACGCATCCGTTCTTAACCAGCGTGTGGGCTTCTTCTTCGTTAACTTCATTCTGGGTGGCACAAGGTAAGGCAATGTCAACTTTAACACCCCATGGGCGCTGACCTTCATGGTATTCACAGTTGAATTTATCGGCGTACTCGCTGATGCGGCCACGGCGAACATTTTTCAAATCCATGGCCCAAGCCAGTTTTTCAGCAGTGATACCTTTTGGATCGTAAATATATCCGGCTGAATCAGAAAGGGTCACCACTTTTGCTCCTAGTTCGGTGGCCTTTTCACATGCATATTGGGCTACGTTCCCGGAACCGGAAACCGAAACTGTTTTGCCTTTGAAGCCATCTCCGCGGGTTGCCAGCATTTCCTGGGCGAAATAAACGCATCCGTATCCGGTTGCTTCAGGGCGGATAAGGCTACCGCCCCATTCCAGGCCCTTGCCGGTAAGAACACCGGTAAACTCATTCCTCAGTCGCTTGTACTGTCCGAAAAGGAATCCGATTTCACGACCACCTACTCCAATATCACCTGCCGGTACGTCTGTATTCGGACCGATATGCCGTGCGAGTTCGGTCATGAAGCTCTGGCAGAAACGCATCACCTCAGAGTCCGATTTTCCTTTTGGATCGAAGTCCGATCCACCTTTACCACCACCCATGGGGAGCGTGGTTAATGAATTTTTAAATACTTGCTCGAATGCCAGGAATTTCAAAATCCCAAGGTTTACAGTCGGGTGAAAGCGCAAACCTCCTTTGTAAGGTCCGATAGCACTGTTCATCTCTATCCGGAAGCCTCTGTTTATCTGGATTTCTCCCTTGTCATCCTGCCAGGGAACACGGAACATTAGCACTCTTTCCGGCTCAGCAATGCGCTCGAGAATTTTTGCATGCTTGTACTTG
>JBBQOG010000059.1:0-11970 GCA_038330665.1 Bacteroidales bacterium | reverse complement strand
TGAATATGCCGCCATTTTGCGAAGAGGAATAAATGACATCAGGATTCACCGGGTCGGGGATTGTATAACAACCATCCCCCCCACTCCAGGCATCCACCCATATATATTTCCACTGATCTGCAAACTTCGGGTTCCATTCGGCGGCCGGACCAAAAACCGAAGCATCGTCCTGGGTCCCTCCATAAACATGGTAAGGATCCTGATTATCAACGGAAATATCATAAAATTCTCCTGCCGGGATATTGTTATAATGCTGCCAGGTAGCTCCACGGTCGTAGCTGTAATAAAAACCGCCATCGTTCCCGGCTGCTATCTCTTCCGGGTTAAGCGGATTGATCCACACATCACACTGATCCAGGTGGAAAGGCACGGCAGGACTGGGGAACTGATGATAAACATCGCCACCCACCAGATGAAAATGTTCACCGCCATCGCTGCTGTGTGCCATCCGGATTCCCAAAAGGTAAATTTCATCATCATCTTTGGGATTGAGGGTACAGCCGGAAAAATACCAACCGATTCCTTCATAAATCCTAAGGTCGGCTTCATGGGTACGCTTCCAGCTGCGGCCACCGTCAAGCGTTTTATAGCATTCAGCTGAGCGGTTTTTCTCCTTATTCAGATTATCCACAAAAGCATAGGCCTTATCCGCATTTTGCGAGGAAACCATCAGGCCGGTGCGTCCGGTCATACTTCCGTCAGGTAACCCGCCTGCCATTTTTTCCCAGGTGGTACCGCCATCGGCACTTTTATAAACCCGGCTCTCTTTGCCGGCAATTCCAGGAAAATTTTCCCACAGGGAGGCGTATACAATCTTTGGATCGGAAGGGGCAATCACAATGTCGTTCCCTCCGGTATGGTCATTTACAAACAAAACCTTTTCCCAGGATTGGCCCCCATCGAGTGTGCGGAATATTCCACGATCGGAATCCGGCGACCATAAATGACCGAGTACGGCTACGAAAGCGATATCCGGATTAGTCGGATGCACCCTAACCTTCGCAATATGCCAGGATTTTTCAAGTCCCAGGTGGCGCCAGGTCAATCCGGCATCATCGGACCGGAAAACTCCGGTACCCGGCAGGGTAAAATTCCGTGGTTTTTTGAGATATTCCCCGGTACCCAGATAAATGATCGATGGATTTGAAGGGGCAAGCGCAAAATCACCAATGGAAAGGGCGGATTGATTTTCAAAAATTGGCTTCCAGGAAAGCCCGTGATTAGTAGTTTTCCAGAGATTACCGGATCCAAATCCGGCATACCAGGTGCCCGGATTCGAAGGGTCGCATTCCACGGCATCCACACGGGCGGAATTAACCACTGGACCCAGTGATATCCATTTTAAATCAAATGGGGTATCTTCTTTATGTTTGAGATATTGGGGCCACGATGCCATCAGTGGATTCTCCTCCTGAGAAAAACCGACTAAAGGCAAAAGCAAAACGGCAGCCAGGATAATGTATCGTATTCGCATAGTTTGGCAGAATTATCTGAGATCTCCCCTAAAAACTCATTCAATGATCGACCAGATAATATTCCACCGTAGTCACCACTCTGACAATCTTGATATAAGGGGTATTCATGTCACGATCTTCAATGGTAAACAATCCCTGAGTGGCTTTTTTGATTTTTCCAACCTTAGCCTTGGAGTCAGATGCAAATTTTTCGGCTGCCTCCCGGGCATTTTTGGTTGCCGACTCAATCATACCGGGTTTGATGGAATTCAGGTCGGTAAAGAGATACTTGACCTGGCTCTGGTACTGATCCTGATTCAGCACAATTCCTTTTCCTACCAGATCCGTCAACCGCGATATCGCTTTGGTCATCCGGTCGGTCTTGGTGGTTCGAACGGTCATTTCGGCGCGACCAATATAGCGGTACTCCACATATTGGTTATTGCCACCATAGATATTAGCTTTCTGGTCGTTGATATTGACCATGCCAATGGAAATTTCATCCTGCGTAAAGCCGCCCTCAGCAAGAAAATCGAGAATGATCTTCTGCTTCCGGTCGAGCGTGGATTGCAATTCCATCAGATTATTACTGGCTTCACTAAAGGTGATCGGCCAAACGGCAAGATTGGCATCGACTTCCATTTCAGCCAGGCCCTTCACTATGACCGATCGATCCAGCTTTTTAAAGCGGATGATTGAACCACCCAGCACCAAAGCCGCAATGACCAATCCCAGCGCTAAGGTTCCGGCAGCAGCAACGAATTTTGATTCTTTAAACATGGATTAAGTTTTAGGATGGATAAAAATAACAATTACCCATCGAAAACTATCTCCATAAGCCCAAAATCAGTCCTTTTAACATAAAGGCGATGGTGACGTAACCCCAATTGATGAGCATCAGTCGCCGCTCTGGGACTCTTACTGGCGGTTGTAGCCGGAACCGTCGCCCTGCAAGGAGGTGTTCAAAGCGGGACCACCTCTTCATACCTCAAAATCAGATCAAACCGCTCCGCTCAAGTAAGGCCTCAGGCTTCGGCTCCTGTCCGCGGAAGCGGATATAAAGCTCCATGGGAGGCTCGCTTCCCCCTTTTTCAAGGATATTTTTCCGGAAAGCAGTGGCCGTCTCCTGATCGAAAATTCCTTTTTCTGAAAACAAGGCAAAGGCATCTGCATCAAGGGCTTCGGCCCACTTATAGCCATAATAACCGGCCGCATAACCGCCGGCAAATATATGACTGAAAGCCGTACTCACTGAACTGCCCGGTATCTTTCTAAAAAGTTGGGTGTCCTCCATGGCCCTGGTTTCAAAAGGGATGATATCCCCATCAAAAGGGGAATGAATCGTATGCCAGGACATATCCAGGAATGCGAATCCCAGCTGACGCTCAAATGCGTATCCTTCCAGAAAGTTCCGGGATTCCACCAATCGGTGAATCAGTTCGGCCGGAATTCTTTCACCGGTCTGATAATGAACCGAAAAAAGATCGAGCCATTCTTTTTCGAGCGCCCAATTTTCCATCACCTGGCTGGGAAGTTCAACAAAATCACGGTATACATTGGTGCCTGATACCGATGGATAGGTACACTTCGAGAGCATCCCATGCAGGGCATGTCCGAATTCATGCAGGAAGGTATTCACCTCATCAAAGGTCAACAGGGAAGGCTTATCCACGGTCGGCTTTGAAAAATTGCACACCAGCGATACCTGTGGCCGGACCATGCAACCTGCGAGGTTCGATTGTCCGCGGAAATCGGTCATCCAGGCACCACCCTGCTTCCCCGGTCGGGGAAAGAAATCCAGGTATAGCAAAGAGAGAAATTCTCCATTCTCATCAGTCACTTCGTAGGGCATGACATCAGGATGATAAACCGGTATAGCATTAACCTTTGAGAAACTCAATCCATACAACTTTTTCGCCAGCAGAAAGATAGCGTCCACTACATTTTCCAGTTTGAAAAATGGCTTCAGCAACTCTTCACTGAAGTTATACTTCTTTTGCCTGAGCTTTTCGGCAAAATAGGTCCAGTCCCACGATTCAAGTTCATACCCTGCACCCGTGGATTTGGCAAATTCTGCGACCTCAACCTGTTCCCGCTGAGCGGCCGGCTTTGAAAACCGGTGAATATCCTGTAAGAAGGAGAGAACCTTTTCCGGCGAACCGGCCATGCTTTCCTGTAGCGCATAGGAAGCATAATCCGGCTCCTGCATGATCGTGGCCAGTTCAAGACGAAGGTTGGTTATTTCCAGCATCAACGCATTATTATCATGCCCGTTCCCCTGGTTGCCACGCGCACCATAGGCTCTGGCCATTTCTTCGCGAAGTTTCCGCTTGTCGGAATACTTCAGAAACGCCACATAACTGGGTGCCTGCAGCGTAAACACCCAGCCGGTTAATTGTCGGCTGTCGGCTTCATGGAAAGCTGCCTCCCGAACAAAGTCCGGCAACCCCGAAAGGTCATTTTCATCCGTGATATGAAGAAAATAACCATTGGTTTCCGCCAGCACATTATCCGCAAACTGCAGGGTCATGCCGGAAAGTTTTGACCGGATTTCTGCAAATCTCATTTTTGAGGTTTCATCGAGCTGTGCCCCGTTCCTTTTGAAATCACGGTACCAGTTTTGCAGCACGGTGATTTGTTCTGTGGTCAGGGCGCCTGCCTGTTCCTTGCTCGAATGGTATATCGATTCAATCCGGGCAAAAAGGTCCGTATTCATCAACATCCGGCTTGAATAACCCGTAAGAAGCTGTGAGGCCTCCTGAGCCACCTGTTGCAGTTTGGCTGTAGTTTCAGCATGGTTCAGATTAAAAAGAATCCCTGCAACAATACCCATCTGTTCACCATTTTGCTCCAAAGGCAGGATGGTATTGTCAAAAGATGGGGCTCCGGAATCAGAAATAATCTGAGATATTCTCTCCTCGGCCTGGGTGATCAGTTCATTCAGTGCCGGAATAAAATGATTTTCCCGAATCTGATCGAATGGGGGAGCTTCATGCAGGTTAACAAAGGGGCGCAACAAAGGATTGCTGGAATGGGAAGGACTTGACATGGTAATTATGCTTAATCTTCAAGTTTAACAAACTCATCGGCACCCTCCACCCGTTCCAGTTCCGTTCCGACAGGAAGTTTGATGTAGGGAAGAATTGCCGGATCGTAATTCGCGATAGCATTTATACTGAACACCTTGCTGGTTTCCGGATCATCAATGTATTCTTCCGTTTCGGTGCCCGATAAAAACCGCCAGCCGGTATCCTCCTTATCGAACCGTTCCTCACGATACATATAACCCACCTTCATACCATCCACGGTGATGTGGTTTGAAATAATTCCGAAGCCCTGAAGTTTAATCAGGTCCTTGATCTCATCTGCTGGTATTTTGAATAATTCTTTTGCCATTTCACCTGTATTTTAATGAATTCATCCCACCGTAACCAAATGCGGGCACAGGGTCAAAAATAGGCAAATAAAAATCCTGAATAAGGGAATCGGGATACTTTCAGATGGCGATATAACTCCTGACCAAATTCATCAGCATCGAAGAAGTAAACGGTTTCGACATGTAATCATCACAACCGGCTCCAAGCGCCAATTCCTTGTGACCCGGCATGGCATAGGCGGTCACAGCAATGACCGGCAAATTCTTCCTGAACGATTTGATCAGGCGCGTCGCCTCAAATCCATCCATTACAGGCATTTTTATATCCATTAAAACCAGGGAAACGTCAGGATTGTTCTTGCAAAAATCAACAGCCATTACGCCATTTTCCACATGTGATACTTTTGCGTTGCTCCTATGCAGCATGGACTCAAGAAGAAAAGTATTGATCGGGTCATCCTCGGCAATAAGCACCACGGGATTCTCATCACTGGGAAGGGTTTGCTCAGTTTCTGCCGACCTGGAATATTGAACTGTATCCATATGAATAATAATGGAAAGTCTAAAAATGAGATCCACCCGGATTTCTCAAGGTTAGCGTTATAAATAAATAGGTTTCCTGCGTACTGATCCAAAGATAAATACTTTGGTCTGAATATTAACAAAATCGTCTAAAATAAATTAGAAATACTGCGATAACCCGTTGGCTACCAAACCCATTAACTGGATTGTGAAATGTAGCCACTCACCCAAAAATACCGTGCGGCAATTATTCCAGTGTGAACCAGACCTCCTTACCCGGCTGAATTTCAACCGCCACACTCAGAAAATAATCCCGATCGGGACGAATGGTTTTCACCCTGCCCTCCTGATCGCTGACTCGGACATTCCCCTTTAGTCCGGTATAATATACTGAAAAGCGGATCTCTTTGTTAACGGGTTTTGCGGTGGGATTAAAAATCATCAGAAATCCCTTTTCCTTGAGATTGGGATTGGCATGAAACATCCAGTCAATATCCCTGCCATCCGCACGACGACTCGAGGTATGGATCACATCACTTTCAAGAATATCACGGTGTGCCTTATAAAAATCGACCCACTTTTTCACCAGCGCCTCAGTACTGTCGGTATCATATAACCGTGGCCCCCGGTAACAGGCCTGAACACCGTTCCCCAAATTGGAAGCCAGCATCTTCTCATAATGATCCAGGTGCTCCGAAAGCGGCTCGATGGTTGCAGCCGCTCCCCCTCCATGGTATTCGGTCAGCGGTACAAACATCCATCCCATCGAAGGGGTTTTCTCGCGCGTACCGTCGAAGATGTTCTGCCGGGCGTGAATCACCTGCTGCGCGCGCGGCAGCGACCAGTTCACCTCCCTGTAACCCATGGCACACTTGGATCCACCGGTAAGATAGTACCAATCGGGAATATTGAGATAGATCCCTTCAGCACGGCACCACTTATAAAAATCGGTGATCGTCCGCCATTGCGTCCATTGCGAATCATCGGTTCCGCGATGGCCGGGATGCGTAATTGACGCACAGATATGCCCGGGGTATGAGCCGTCGTGCTCCAGCAGATTCATCCCGGTTATTGTATACCAGTTAACTAATTTCTCCATATACTGCCTTCCCCAATTGCTCCCCAAACAGGGGGCGTTGTCGTGGATCACCCCACCGGGTTTTCCGGTGGCCGGGTTGACCACATCATCTTCATCCGAGATCCGCCGGCTGGATAGCAGGGAGTATCCACCCAGGTCCACTCCTTTGGCATGGGCATAATCGGATAATTCCTTCCACTGCTTCAAATTATCCTCACTTTGGTTTTCCAGATCGAATCCGGATCCGAAAGTGAGGATACCCATCTCAAACCCGACGGCAACACACTGATCAATGGCCGTTTTCACACGTTCCGGATCGGAATTCCGAATATGCATCATCAAAGGATTTTCGGTCACCCAGGGCGCGATTACCCGGTACATTTTCCGCTGGGCCAACAGTCGCCGCTCTTCATCATTGCCATCAGGAACAAGCTCCCAGGCCCGGAATGATTCAAATGAGGCTCCATTTTTAATAGTCAGATCCGGTCCGATCTCCGGCCTGATCTCCAACAGACAGGGAGTCATGAGACTATAATTCACCTGTGTGGTAAACGCCGGATCGGTCATCCAGAATACCGAATGAAGAGTGGTATTCATCGTCTCCATACCCGAAAATTCATATTCCGTTTCCACAAACAGATCCGGCTTCTTTAACGGAACCCCACGCTCCTCGACCGGTGATTCTTTCTCCACCACAGCCAGTATTTCCGATTTAAAGTGGTTCAGGACAATCTGTTTTCCGGACCTGTTATCCAATGATATCCATTTACTGATCAATGGAATACCATCATAAATTTCATAATGAACGGTTACCCTGATATCCCCAGCCGAATCCGCTTCGGGCATGCGGTAATTCATCATCAGGTGCTTGCCGGCGGGTGGCCATTTTACATCAGGAGCCGCATGCCTGACGCGCTTCCATGACAATCTTTCGCTTATCGCTTCAATCTGATAATCCACATATACCATAGAACCCGGAATGGCTTTCATGTTGGCGATCCAATCTTCAGTCAGGTAAGCCTGGTCGGGCTGACCGGTTAATCCCCCGACCGGTATCGTTTTCCCGTCGATTTCGATCTCCGCCTCTGACCGGATACTCCGCAACAGGGCCTTACCGGTTTCCAGATTGTCGAAACCGATGGTTGCGGCATTTGGGGTAAGGAGAAAAGTGCGGCTTACCAGTCCGTTCGACAGGATAATCCTGTTTTCACCCTCCTTGGAGAGTTCGGATTGATACGAAGAATTATCCAGCAGCCAGTCGATATGCCGGTTTCGGTTTTCGTGGTTGCATGAGAGCAGGCAAAGCCCGGCTATCATCGACAGGGTAAGTGATCGTGCATTCATGCGGATAAATATCGCAAAAAAAAGTTGTTCTGATTTTTCCATTCCGGCCGGCGACCTGCATCTATTCAAACATAATAGCACCCATGAAAAACGAAATCGCCGGCCACATCTTCAAAATATCCAGGGAACGAACCTTTTTGAATGCTTCATGTATTGCAGGTACTCCTCCCCAAAATATGCCACGTTCTCGCGCTCCTCCACCCTGACGGTCAAATAAAGGAGCCCCGTAGCCAATATCGCCAAAATCACCATCAGTGCAGTCGGGTTCTTCAGGGCAATGCCCCAGTTCACATACACCAGCGCTGCATACATCGGGTGCCGGATATGCCGGTAAATCCCGGTGGTGATCAGATTGGTGGTATGCTCAAAACCAAAGAGCGACGGATCCTGGCGCTCGGAGCTGATCCTGCCGGAAATTTTAAAACGGTATAACCCGTCGACGACCGGATAGATGGAAACCAGCAGGAGAAACCAGGAAATGAGCTGATTCCAGGAAAAAGGATCCTTAAACCAGTAACAGGCATTCTGCACCAATATCCAGAGCATGATTTCCCAGGCAAAAAAACGGAAAAACCCATGATTTTTCATGCTTCCGAGGGATCGCCACGAAAGGTAAACAATGGGAATGCTCCCGATCAGGAAAGCAATGATTTCGACTGGCGTTACTTCCATAATGGCAAAAAAATAAAATTAACAAATAATCCATGATATGGCCATTTCACTCCGGTGGACACCGGTTATTCTTTTGTCGGGCTTAATTTTTTCGCACGAACATTCCTTAGGCAACCTATCCGCCCTCCCGGCGAATTCCGGACCGGTTATCCTCATCCAGCCCGAATCGGTCAGGGAGGCTTGCATGGGTTCGCCCGTAAGCCTGACCGTTGTTGCAATGGGTGAGGATATTTCCTGCCAGTGGTACCGGGGAATACCTCCCATCGGGGATCCTATACCCGGCGCCAAGGGAATGGTATATCAAATTCCGGCTGTAACTATTGACGACGAAGGCAAATACTATGTTGTGCTCACCAATCGCGACGGTGAAGCCACCTCGGTAAATGTGGAAATCGGGCTGGCAACCCGGCTGATTACCGGCAGCCACAACATCACGCCCATACATGCCTGCACAAATTTCAATCCAGACAAACTGATCTTCACCACTCCGGTTTCCGGAGGGAAACCTCCTTACCACTATCAATGGAAGGAACGTTTTGCCCCGGTTGCAGACTGGACTGACATCGAAAATGCAAAATCGGACACTTATGATCCCCCGAATCTTATTCTGGCCGGAAATTACGATTTCGCCTGTGCGGTTGGGGATCAGTGCGGCTCTGCTGAACTTACCCGGCCCAAATCCATTACGATAGTTCCGGACCCGACGGTTGCGGTGGATGGCGGTGGAGTTTTTTACCGGAACGCCCCCGTAACGCTGACTGGCAGGGTAACCGATGGAGCCGGGTCGATCAGCTATCAGTGGGTGACGAGCTTAACCGGACTGGCGGGATGGTCGGCGATTCCCGGCGCCACATTCGCTGATTACCAGCCGCCTACCGCGGCTCCGGGCCTCCTCTATTACCGGGTGCGCGTCAGTGCCTCCGGTGCGGCATGCAGCAAGCCCTATTCTTCGGTTCTGGCGGTATGCGTGGTTTCAGATACGCTTCCTCCTGTATTTGCGGCCCCCGGACCATTTGCCTTTTGTGTGAAAGATATCGTCCAGGCCCGTTTCGAACCCTCCGGTGGCAAGATCATCTGCAACTGCCCCGACTATTATTTCTTTTCCGGTGGAGATGCCTGTTTGGATCTGGACACCACAAAATTCTCCGACAATAATCAATGGAACCATGCATTTTCCATTCACTGGCATATCACTACCGGAGGAACCCTGCTCCAATCGGGAACCGGACAACCTTCTGAACACCTGAGCTTTGAACTGCCGGGATCCGCAACCGGATCCGTGATCCACGAAATAACCTGGTGGATCGCAGATGAAGCCGGAAACGAATCCGTGCCGGCCACACGGAATATCGTAATCAACCCCAGGCCCCGAATTATTTAACCGTTAATAAAAATTCCATGAAAAAATACAATTTCGTTTTCATACTATTAGCTATCAACTGTTTAGCAACCGTTCAGTCACAAAACCTGACCAACACACTGACCAGCCCTGTTCCCCGCTCACTGGATGTCACCTGCCTTTCAAGCGATGCCCTGCATCCGGTGCCGGGTAACGCATACACCTATACCATCAGTGTTCCCACTCCCCCCGGCGAAAAATCCTTCCGCTGGATGGTAACCCAGGAACAAACCTTTCTTACGGATGGGATCCTCAACCTGGCCAATGCCGAGGAGGCAGGCGGGTTGCATCTTGCCACAGCGGGTGCGGAACTGAACAATGTCACTTCCGCAGGCACCGGCGAGGATATCGAGATCACCTGGAAATCATTTGTTCATGACCCTCTGATGCCGGTTTTTGTCATCATCTATGTGGAAAACGCGGATGGTTGCACGGCACAAAACATGAAAGTGTTTCAGATAGAACCGCGACAGGCATTTACGCTGGATATCGCCAATCTTGCTGCAGATGGAACGCCATCAGCATACGGCGAAGCAATGGAATCCTGCCTGTCGAACATTGCCTCTGCCCGATTCGATCCGTTGGATAACAACCATATAGTTTACGATTACGGTACTGATTATCTGTTTTTTGTGGTTAATGCTGCCGGCGTTTCGGGGGCGTGGCAGCCCGATTTCCGTCTATCCGGAATAATCGGATCCCAGGAGACTTCGATCGAATGGTCCTATCCCGTTTCGCCTGACAGCTGGAATGCTGCAACCGATCCGGTTCAGGTCCGGGCAGTGTCGGGAACCACCGATTCTTCCGGTGAATGCATCATCGTCCGCCTAACCGTTAAACATCATGCCGAAGAGGTACTCACCGGACAAAGTATCGTGCTTGCAGTGGATGGTACTTCCAATTCCCTACCGGATATAAATCATACGGACTGTGCCGCTGACGGATTCGATAACGACTTTGCCACCCATATCCTGAAACCCCGACCGGCCATACTGAAATTATAAATGCACCCGGCCGATTTTCCATTCACTTACCGGTACTGGCTCCTGGCACTATTGCCAATGGTGATCCCATTAGGCCTGCCGGCCCAGGACACCAGGATATTTGCCGGCGAAGTCACGGTTCTGAGCATTTCTCCTCTACCGGGCGACCGGTATTTCTGGGAGCTATACTCGGAGCCGGTGGATGATTTTGTTCTTCACGCCGGCAATTGCAGTAGCGATGCCGCGGCATTTATTGAAAATTCGGATTATCGGCCGGCCGTTCAGGTTAAATGGTACCAGCCGGGAACCTATTATTTTAAAATCACTGCCCTGAACGAATCGGGTTGTTCAAACTTCATGCTTGGCAAAATCGAAGTTGCCGATCCCCGTTATCAGATCAGAATTTTTCCGAATCCTGTGACCGGAAACCAGATGAATATCCGGGTGACTTTACCGGAAGATTCCGGTATTACGGCGGACCTCTGCTCCCTGGATCATCAATTCACCTGCAGAGTGTATGAGGGGGAGGTGAAGGGAGGGGTACCGGTATATATTACCTTCCGGAAATTTCTGCCACAGGGTGTTTATGCCGTCCGGATCCGGACGCGCAATGCATTGATCAGCAGCAGAGTTGTGGTGATCAGTGTATATTAGCATCCTCTCTGATCGGTTGCTAAACCCACATTTGTAACTATTTTTGGGATTCAGCGTCCTACCTTATATACTAATAAATAAAAGCCTATGTGTTTTCGACGAATTTCGTTCCTGATTGCCCTCTCCATGATGGCCTTTCTTCCTTCCTGCACCCCAACCGACAATTCCCGTCAGTGGCCTCAATTTCATGGCTATATGGGTACCGGAATTCTGGATAACGCCGACCTGCCGGAAACCTGGAACCTCGAAACAGGGGAAAATATTCGTTGGAAAACAGCGGTCCCCGGTCTGGCACTTTCCAGTCCGGTAATCTGGAACGATAAAATCTTTTTGTCGACTGCAGTCAGTTCCACCCAGCTAGATTCACTGAAGATCGGCTTGTATGGAGATATCGACATGGCCAGCGATATGAGCGTTCACCAATTCAAAGTATACTGCCTCGATAAAAAAACCGGCAAAATAATCTGGGATCGAATATCCTTCGAAGG
>JBBQOG010000058.1:0-12027 GCA_038330665.1 Bacteroidales bacterium | reverse complement strand
GACACCACCTCGCTCGATGCCGAAAGGCGCCACTTCCTTGCCGTTTTCATCCAGATAGGGCGCGGTGATCCGGCGAAAATCATCACCAAACCGAACCCGCAAACCTTCATCATCAAGCTTTAGCGCATTTTTTGATTTCTCCCAGAATTGGGGCGATGACCCGCACCAGCGCGAAACCCGGTCGGGAATCCGGTGATTGAATGTGGTGAGTACTCGTTCCTTTGAATTCATCTTAAACAGATTTCTCCCGAAATTACGTATTTCCGTGATTTTCCTAACTTTCGCTGCTAAAAGAGGCAAATTATATCATCATGAAAAGAACATTTCTGCGCGTCTTCTTGTCTGTCAACCTATTCATCTTCTTGTCTGTCAGTCTTACTTCAGCGTCCTTTGCCCAAAACAAAGTATCGGTCCGCTTTTTCCAGTCCATACGCGGCGATAGCTTCCTGTCATATAATTTCTTCGTGGGACCGGATGCTGTGGATTTCACCACAACCATTCAAGGTTTCGGCTCCGGACTGCTGGATGCCTTCTGCTTCCGGAATTCCATCGATCTGATCAATATAGGAAACGATAATGCCTACCTGAGCCTGGGTGTCGGGTTTTCCGTAATGAAATACCGGCTGGACAAAAACCCGATTTTCAACCTGAACAATAACGAAACACCCTCCTGGCAATCGGATCCGGACGTCACGCACAATTATGTGAACACCTTTTTCGGTTACGGGAAAAGCAAGATCATCACCACCTCCTTTTATGTTCCGCTGGATCTCACCCTGGCGTTGGGAAAAAACATGCTGTTCACCGCCGGGGGATATCTGGATGTGAACGTGACCGCCCGCTATAAAATGAAATATCTGGTCGACGATCAAAAGGTAAAAGAGATCATTCGTTCAACAGAGTTCCGGAAGCTCAACCCATCCACCGCCAAACTGGGTTTAAATGCCACCCTCCTGCACAAAAAGCTTGGCTACGGCCTGTCGTTTACCTACTCGGTTACCCCATTCTTTAAGCCCGGGTTGGGCCTGGATATCCACGAAGTCCGTATTTCAGCAACCTACTCCATCCGGAATTTCAAGGATGCCTTCAAGCCATCCGGAGAAAAATAACCAAATAACTTTTCGGAAGGTCATTCCTCGATAAAATCTCGATTTTTGCCATTGTCGGGCTCATGGAGTTCGAATATGCCCATTTACCCGGCCAGCTTCAGCCAGGATTGAAACTTCGGGTCATCTTGGGTCCCCGCCGCGTCTCGCGTCTCGCGTTTCGCGTTTCGCATCTCGCACCCCGTCCTCAATCCGTCACCAGAAATCGCGGCACCCGCCGTGCTTTCGTGCCCTGCTCAAAGCCGTATGCGATCTCGATTAAAACCGGTTCGCTCCAGGCGCGACCAAAAAAGGAGATGCCCACGGGCAGTGCATCCACAAAACCCATGGGTACGGTGATGCTTGGATATCCGGATATAGCTGCCAATGAGGAGCTTCCACCCACAAAATGATCGCCGTTGATCAGGTCCGTTTTCCATGCAGGCGATCCGGTAGGGGCCATCAATGCATCGAGTTGGTGTTCGTCCATCAGTTTATCAATGCCTTCTGCCCGGGTAGCTTTGTGCATTTTTGCCAGGGCGGCCTGATATTCGGGCGAATCGAGTGTTCCCTTGAGCTGGGCGGCTATCAGCGTTTTTTGGTCGAAATACCGCAACTCAATGGTATCCAATTTATTGAACTCGATCAGACTGGCCATATCCTTTATTGGAGCCCCGGCACCGAGCGAGGCAAAATATTTATTCAGTCCATCCTTAAATTCAAATAACATGACTTCGAAAGATGCGCTGTCAAAATCACCGCTCCGGGGGGTGGCAACTTCGATGATCTCCGCACCCTGACTCTTCATATATTCCACTGCGGCCTTCATGACCACATCGGTACGGTCGTGGAAACCCATTTCATCTTTCATCAGTCCGATCCGTTTTCCTTTGAGTCCGTCTTTTTTCAGATATTGGGTATAATCAGTCTGCCGGTTCCCCTCGGATGCCAGTGTTTTCGAATCCGCGCTATCGGTGCCGGTCATCGCTCCGAGTGATTCGGCAATATCCGCAACCGTACGGCCCATGGGCCCAGGGGTATCCTGCGACCAGCTGATCGGGATGATCCCTGACCGGCTGATCAGTCCGACTGTTGGTTTTAACCCTACGATTCCGTTGTTGTTCGACGGGCACACAATCGATCCGTTGGTTTCCGTTCCGATGGCAAACCCGCAAAGGTTAGCCGAAACCGCCACCCCTGACCCCGAACTCGACCCGCACGGGTTCCGGTCGAGCACGTAGGGATTGCGCGTTTGTCCACCCACGCCGCTCCAACCGCTCGACGACATATTGGCCCTGAAATTGGCCCATTCGCTCAGATTGGATTTCCCGATGATCACCGCACCCGCTTCCCGCAGTTTCCGGGCCACCCAGCTATCCGTGAGCGGAAAAGAATTTCGCAACACCGTGGCACCGGCGGTGGTGGGCATACGATCGTGGGTATCAATATTATCCTTCAAGATAACCGGGATGCCGTGCAACGGGCCCCGGGATTTTCCGGCGGCCAGTTCCCGGTCGAGACCGGCGGCAATCTCCATTGCATCCGGATTGACCACCAGCACTGAATTCAAGGCCGGACCCTTTTTATCGATTTCCTCGATTCGTTTAAGGTATTCCTTCACCACATCGGTTACAGTAAATTTTTTATCCAGATATCCCTGCCGGAGTTGTGGAATGGTGATCTCCTCCAAAAAGCTTTTCGCTTCCATCGACCTTACTGCAGGTTTTTCCGGCTGATTACACGCGATCAGAATCAGCAGAATCCCGGTCAGACTCAAGGATCCCCAGGAAAAGAAAGGCCTGTTTTTCATATTTGGAAGATTTTAGGTTCGGATAAAAATCCGTCTAAATTTAATAATCCTTTCGGTAGGGACCTTCATAGGACTGAGAAACAACCGCCCATGGGGTGTTCAATATCCGTAAGGCTGAAGTTCGCCGCTGGCCAGCTCCTGGTTATAGGCAGCGATGATGCTTTCACGCGTGATCATCCCAAGCAGGCGGGTGGGGTCGGATGCATCCACTACCGGTATCCGCCCGATATCAAATTTACCCAGCTTCTCCAGGGCCATTTTAAGGGTTTCATCCGGATGGCACACGATCAGTTCGCGTGTCATGATTGTCCGTATAGGCTCACTTCCCTTATTGATAACCAGTGCACTATTAATATCCTTCTGCGTGACGATACCGGAAAGATTTCCCCTACGGTCGAGAACCGGGAAACCACGCATGGTGGTTGATTTGATCTTGAGTCCGGTTTCGGAGACAGTATCCGAATCCTTCACTGTAATCAAATTGGCGGTCATGGCCTCCACCACCCTGATCTTTTCCATCAGGTCCTGTTTTCGGATTTTCAGGATATCGATCCCGCGTCTTTTCAGTTTCAGGGTATAAATGGAATCCACCGAAAATCTTTTCACCACCAGGGTGGCGATCACACAGGTAATCATCAGTGGAAGAATGATTTTATAGTCGCCCGTCATTTCAAACAAGATAAAGATGGCTGAAATCGGGGCCTGGGCGGCTCCGGCAAATACCGCCCCCATGCCCACAAGGGCAAAGGCTCCGACCGAAATCGGCAGTGCCGGAAAAAGGATATGGAGCAGCGATCCGTAGGAACTCCCAAGCATCACCCCGATAAAAAGAGAGGGGGCAAACACCCCGCCTGATCCTCCGGAACCCAATGTTAACGAGGTAGCCAGAATTTTCAGTCCAACGAGGGCCAGAACCAGCAAGGGTGCCAGGTTGCCATTGAGTACATGCTCGATGGATGGATAACCGACTCCGAAAATCTGGGGATAAAAAAATCCGATGATACCAATCAGCAGTCCGCCGATGGCAGGCTTCAGCCAGGATGGAACCTTCCAGGCATCGAAAAGGTCTTCGGATTTGTATAATATTCTGATAAAAAGATATCCAACGAGCGCAGCAATAAATCCCAGAATAAAGTAAAACAACAGGTCCCAGGAACTGAGCAGTTCATAGGCCGGTGTTACAAAGGCCGGACTGGCTCCCAGGAACGACCGGGAGACCACGGTGGCGGTAACGGCTGATAAAACCACCGAAGAAAAATAGCGGGTACCGTATTCCCGTAGAATGATTTCAAGTGCAAAAAAGATCCCGGCCAGCGGGGCATTGAAAGTGGCCGCTATCCCGCCTGCCGCTCCGCAGGCAATGAGTATCCGGGTTTTATCTTCGGCAAAACGGAACACCTGTCCCAGAGTGGACCCCAGCGCCGAGGCGATCTGCACAATCGGGCCTTCCCTTCCGACCGATCCTCCCGATCCGATACAAATCGAAGAAACCAGCGCTTTCATGGCTGCCACCCGTGGTCGGATCCGGCTTCCACCGATGGCCACCGCCTGCATCACTTCGGGTACTCCATGACCTTTCGTTTCGCGGGCAAAGAAATAGATCAGCAACCCCACCACCATCCCTCCGACAGCCGGCACCACGATCACATAATAGGGCCCCATGAACGAAAGAACCTTGCCCCCGGTTCCGAAAAAAAAGTTTTGGAAAAAATTGATCATCCACCTGAAAAAGATGGCACCGAACCCGGCCCCGATCCCGATCAGGTTGGCAAATACCAGAAGAAATACCGTTTCGGAGGTTTGCAGATAGCCCATAAAAAGCTTCCAGGAGGGTTCCACATGAAATCCCGGAATGGCCAGCCGCTTAAAAATCTTGACAATAACAGGTTTAATCCTCATTCTCAATTATTTAATTTAGGGTAAGTTAAATAATCGATTTAAAGGTATAAAAAATGGCCCGAACCGGCATTCCAGGAATCATATCCCGCAGATGGTCAGGTTAACCGGCTAATAACTCCTGAATTTCATTTCCTGATAGTAGTATCCGTTGCAAAGGGAATCCATCGCTTCCCAGTTCAGCTTCATCCCGGTCCACTCGTCCCGGGCTATCTGAAAAAACATCCCGTATGAACGATCGAAATTGGTATAGGGTGGCCGGTCGGAATCGTCCCAATGTTCCCTAACATACAGATAATTGTTGTAAAAATTGGAGGTCCGTAACAAGGCGATATCGATACTATCCAACGTTCGGCTCATGATGGAGTCGCTTTTGGATAACAACTCTTTCATAGGATTAAATAGGCGCGTTGGCCTTATAAAATAGGCATTTTCATCCCAGCCGGTATTTGCCAGCCAAGATATTTCCTTCACGGCAAACGAGTTTTTATAGTATTCTTTAAAATGGACCTTAAAGTCGATCTGCTGATACATAGTGGATTGCACCATAGGTCCGGTATCACCGGTGGCTGATAGAGCGAAAACAGTGGGATAACTACCGTAAACGTATATCATATACCTGCTCTTATAATTGATGATATTAGCCGGCAACAGGCAGAAGGTAGCTGCACGGGTTACCAGGTTCAATTCAGGTATTCGCACCTCCAGAATCAGACTGTCGATATCCGGGGCCCCCCGGTAGTCACGACCGGGATTTGACAGATGAATAGGCAAACGATGATTAAGTTTAAATACCTGATAGTTGCCGGTGGGAAAAAATCCTTCTTCCTTACTAACCGTTGTTTCAACGAAAGGCTCGATCCACTTAACTGCTTGACCAGCCTTCCCGTACAAATAAACCTCCACCTTGTGAAATTGCAGGGAGTCAGGATTTAAGGTGGCCCAATCTTCTTTCTGATGGATCAGAAAGGTTTTCTCCACGCGCACATAATGAACGGAGTCGTACGCATTGATAACGGCATAAATAACCGGAACGGCCGGATGGTTTTCCATGATCTCCAGGTCTGACGAACATCCTGACACCAGAAGCAGGGCCGCCAAAAGAATAAGGGTTGGAATAACCTTGATTCGTTTCATGATTCTGGAATAAGATTTGGACGGGACACCTAAAGTTACGAATTATGTTTCGAAATAGGGATAAATCCGATCGATCTTGTCCCGTATCTCCCGAAGGCCAAAAATCCGGGCCAGCCGGAAAGATTCTTTCCCCTGAACAAAAAACAACACCGTTGGAATGGTAAATACAGACAGTTGCCCCGCTGCCTCCGGCACCTCTGCCGAATGGAGATAAAGCGGCTTAATCAACGGATATTCGACCAGCAATTCTTCCACCTTTGGCAAAAGCGTCTGGCACACCGAGCAAGCCGGCTGCGAAACATATACAAAAACCAAATCCGTATTCCCGATTACCTCGGATAGCCAATCTGCACTTTTTACTTTTTCCATATTACCAATCATTCTATCAAAGATACAATCTGAAAGCAATTCGCAATATTCTGCCATTTTTGAGGTACCTTTATAGATATCCAAGAATATGAAACGATTAGCAATCATCTTCGCGATTCAGTTCGTCTTCCTGGTCAGTTCATTTGGCCAATTCGAAATGCTGACCGGGAACGATTACCGGGAACGATTTACCGGTCGTTTTGAGGGATTGGTCCAGATCCATTACCGGATGTTAATGGAGAATTATTACGAAACGGATTCCGTGGTGATCACCGTGGAAAAGTTTACCGGGTACACCAATGGCGTGAACAGCAACTATCTCAATATGGACCATAAGGTGGGTGTTACCTTTGATACCACCGCCTATGCCAATACTTTTGTCTGGTGCTCCACGACCGGCGATTATTTTACGGTACGGGGCTATTTATTCCCCACCATCGACACCTCCGGCCATTTGACTTATCCCGAACTGGTTCAGTGCGAATCCGGCGGTCTGGAAGGATTCATCAGCACCGACAGCATCCGCGTGAGCTATGGGAATACCAGCCTGATGGAAGAGTATAACTATAAGCTTGTTGGGGTCAGAAAAGCCTCCTCAATACCGGAAACCACTATCCATAGCCACTTAATATCGGTTTTCCCGTCGCCTGCCCGAGATTTAATACATATTGAAGAGGCAGACTTAGGGAGCACTTTTTCCATTTTGGATTTGACCGGCAGAACAGTTTCCAGGGGAAAGCTGGATCATAACACACTCAATATCTCCTCATTGAATCCGGGATTGTACATTCTGAGAATACCATCACCCAGGGGAATGTTTTCGGGGAAATTTATCAAGGAATAAAATCAATATCCGCTTCCCTTAAACTTCAGATGGGCCGTTACCGGACTGAAGGCGATGGTATCCAGGGTGCCATGATGAAAGGTATTATTATACCGGATCCAGGCATTCTTCATAGAGAACAAACCTCGGGCATTGGTGAAATTGGTGAAATCCACCATGTGATAATCGGAAGTGGCTAATTCCCAGGTATCCACATACATTTTAACCGCATTGTTGGCATTAAAACAGATGAAATCAAAATTGACGAATTCCCGTTCTTTAACCTGGTCATCATCGGGAATATTCCGATCCAGCTGATTGAGAAATAATTCGGGCGAAAAATCAAATGCCACCACCTGCCGATGAGCAAGATCCTGCCGTATCAGAAGATCGACCACCCTGAAAACCTTGATACTGTCGGGATACCAGTCCCAATATCTGAAACGCACCACGAAATCGATGGCATCACTGTAGTCCTTTACTTCAGACCGGAGCACAAATCTGGGAGGAGTACGACTATAAAAATCAAATTTAGTACTGTCGAACATCGGTACAACGATGCCGGTTGGATCAATTCTTGGTATAGTCGATTCGATCAGGGGACCATACCCCGGAATTCGAACTTCGAGCCTGAAATGTGTGATACCGGCATATTTCCCGTACAAATGGAAATATCTGAAAAGGTCAATCTCTTTTGTCGAACGATACAAATAGCCCCCTGTTTCAGGGAAAATGCCCGGATTTTTGGTTTGGTCACAAGGCACGAATTCCGTTTCGAACAAAACGGTTTCATCGGATCCCAGTCCCATCAACCGGATATCGGCCGAATCGTAAAAAACCGACCCCGGCTGTTTAGCTAAATCATAGGCATTGGCATCACCCTGAAAGGATTTGGTAAGGGAAACATAGTAAACCGTATCCATCGGATTAAAAACACAGTATACAATGGGTTGAGGGTCGCTTTGGCGAACCAGGTCTATCTCATTATTGCAACCACCAATTAGCAGGATAATTGCACCCAACAAAATCCAATGATTCTTATCGGCCATGGAATGAAAGCGCTATTTTGGTGATTATTCCAAAGTTGCAAAATAAATTGTTTAGGGAAAAGATCGATCGCATATAATTAGATTTCGTTGCTTACATGAAACTGCTTCCTGATCTCCTCGAGGTTCACCGTTGGTTCGGGCATTTTAAACCAGATTTCCACTTTTTACCCGTTTTAAGGTCAGAATTTTGGTAAACATTAAATTTATGATCTTTTTGATGTTTGCTTCGAAAATTCCGATACTTTTAAGGTCAGAATTCTAGTAAACATTAAAAACCCGAATATTTAATGCGCGAATTACGCTATCCGATCAATCCCGACAGGAATATTCCCTGGAATGATCTACCCTTGTTACCCATCAGCAGCGAGCTGTATCAAACAATAGAAATACTGGAAAAGCTGGGTGATGCAAAAGCTGCATTGGCAAGGCTTCACGGCCGAAGTGCGGTTATTCCAAACCAGGGCCTTTTAATTAATACGATAAGCCTGCAGGAAGCAAAGATTTCCAGTGCTTTGGAGAACATATTCACCACTGATGACGAATTATATCGGGCATACAGCGATCAAAACACGGAAATAACCGGAGGGGCATCCAAAGAAGTGTTAAGGTACCGGGAAGCACTATGGTCGGGATACAAATATTTGCAAAAAACCCAACGATTTAATATCGAATACTTTACGCAAGTTTTTCACGAAATAAAACAAACAACCGACGGAATCCGGCCCGACTTTCTAAATACTACGATCAAACAGAGAGGCTCCGGTGCGAATGCCGGTCTGGTCATTTATACCCCACCAAAGGGCAAGGCGGTAATTGAAAATAAGCTAAACAATCTGATCACGTTTTTGAACGACGACGAGGAGTTTAAAATGGATCATTTATTAAAAATGGCTATAGCCCACTATCAGTTTGAAGCCATTCATCCTTTCCGCGATGGGAACGGCAGAACCGGACGAATCTTCAATATCCATTATCTGACAAATAAAGGGCTGCTTGATGTTCCCATATTGTTTCTGAGCCGATACATTTTGGACCATAAGGATGATTATTACTCCGGATTAATGGGTGTTTCCCAGAGAGGGAACTGGAAAGAATGGATTTTATTTATGATGAGAGCCATTGAAACCACAGCAAATCTCACCTATCATAAAATCAATGAAATAGTGTCGGTAAAGGATTCTATCCTGGAATTCGTAAAAAAAGAAGATAAAAGATTCCTGAAACCTGAAAATCTGATAGAGTTCATATTCACTCAGCCACTAACTAAGGTAAAACATCTTGTTGATAAAGGAATTTATGCTGAAAATACAGCCAGGGATTATCTTAACAGGTTATGCGACATGCAAGTGCTGGAGAAAAAAGAATTCAGTGGTCATCACTATTACCTGAACCTTGAATTGTATAGAATCCTGGCTGAGTAACTGTGGCAGAAATGGTTACGGATTCCTTTTGATCACATCAGATTTCATTACCCGGTATCGCTGGTTGATGATGGTGATCGTGAGTTTGCTCATCACAAACTTACAGGCGGAGCGGGCCACACCCCAATGGTAGCTAAAGAAATTTGAGAGTAGAGCACTGTAACCTCCCGTACGGATCATCCGGTCAGAGGATAAATCCAACCTTAAGCATTCCCCCGCTGAGGATTCCGCCCTGTTGGATACCAGCCGTCATGAATAATTTTCCACCGATAAGCAAATTCGAATGCACCCGATATTCATCTTCCACGATGACGTTGAACCCGGTGGTTCGGATGCGGTAAAAATCATACACCGGTCCCGATTCCGAATACCAGGCACTCTCATAAAAATTGGTGTGGTTAAACAAGGAGCCACCGGCCCCGATTTTAAAGTTATTTCGGCGGTTGTTCCGGAACGGGGAAAAGAACAGGTTGCCGCTGGCCATGAGATAATCAGTATGGATATGAACTCCCCAATCCCCTTTGCCGTATCCGATACTCACCGAAGCCGCAAAGTACCGGTTGATCTTATAATTCAGTTCGTTTTCAAAACTGATGGTGATCATGTCGCCATAACCCATGAAACCCATGCCGGTGCCGAATTTCACATCAAATTTTGATTCTTTTTCCTGGGCCGAAAGCCCGGTAACGGCAAATAAAACAAGCAGTAGTGCAATGGTGTTTTTCATCGGTGTTTTTTATCAGATTTTAGCGGAAAAGGCGCGCGAAGTTAGGAAAATTCACCAAACCATTCAAGAAAAATATCCCGAATAATCACTAGGTCTGGCGTGGAACCTGGTGTTTTGGAAACCGGCATTAGCTATAATTACAGTTAACCTGATCAGCGAGCGTATCAAGAAAACTTCCTACATGGGACAAGAAAAATCATTCTATTTCTGGCGCACCTATGACGGACAGGAAATTGATTTGGTGGAAGAGTCGGAGCTCAAAATCAGTGCGTTTGAATTCAAATGGAGCGACAAGATGCCCAGGGTGCCCAAGCTTTTTCAAATGGTTATCCTGAGGCCAGCTATTCAGTTATTAACAGGGAGAATTAGCTGGATTTTGTCTGATTGTTACCAGGAGCGGTTCTGATAGGAGCGTTTCAAAACCATCTGCCCGGATAAAACACGTAGAGACGGATAAACGTAGAGACGGATAATTATCCGTCTCTACATCATGTTTTTGCGCTCCATCAAGGACTTGAACCTTGGACCCCCTGATTAACAGTCAGGTGCTCTAACCAACTGAGCTAATGAAGCATTTTCGAGGATGCAAAAATAGTGATTTTACTGAAAACTGCAAGACTCCCGGAAAAAATCTGTTTCACGGGCTGGTAAAAACAAAAATCTGTAGTTTTCTTTCGGAAAACGCAGATCATGAATTATATCAGCAACAGCTGCTCAAAGATTTCAAAACCCTGGCCCTCCAACACCTGGAAAAGCCGGGTGCCGACGGCGAGCCCTCATCCGGACTGGGTTTGATGATCTGTCAGGAATTCATCCGGAAAAATGGTGGAGAAATCAGCGTGCAGAGTGAGGAAGGTAAAGGAAGTATTTTCACCTTTACCGTTCCGGCCGATTCACTTTCAACCCATTCGAACACTCCGCCGGCAAACTAATATGATTTTTCTTTTTTATACTGTCGTTGCTGCCCTTTTTCTGATCATTACCGGCTACCGTCTGTTTGCTGAGGGGATGTTTCTGGACGGGGTCACCTATGCGTCCATCTCCCGAAACCTGGCCGAAAACCATGGATCTTTCTGGCAACCCTTTTATACAGAAACGATCAGTCCGCAGTTTCAAGGACACCCACCACTCGCCTTAGGTTTGGAAAGTATTGCCTTCCGGATCTTCGGGGATCACCTGCTGGTGGAACGATTTTATTCACTCCTTACGTTCGTAATCACGGGATACCTGATTGTCCTGATCTGGAAGGAATTAACAGGCAATATTAAATCAGGCTGGATTCCGCTTCTGTTCTGGATCTCCTTCCCACTGGTGTCCTGGGCAGCCTCGTCGAACCTTCTTGATAATACCCTCTGCATTTTTACCACCCTCTCGATCCTCCTGATCCTGAAGAATTCTTCAACCAAAAATCCGGTATACCTGATACTCGCCGGATTATCCGTGTTCGCCGGCTTGCTTACCAAAGGACCCTTTGCCCTGTTCCCCTGGGTGCTGCCCTTTTTGCTGATATTCCTTAAGCCTGCTTTCAGTATTAAAAAAGCGGCCACGCAATCATTCGTCCTGATTCTGGCTACACTGGTTCCCCTGATAATTCTGCTGGCCCTCTCCGGTCCTGCTCGGGAAAGCTTGCACGCCTACTGGACCGAGCAGGTCGTGGGCAGCATCAGGGGCCTGAAAACTGTCTCCTCCCGGTTTAACATCCTCGGAGCC
>JBBQOG010000057.1:0-12255 GCA_038330665.1 Bacteroidales bacterium | reverse complement strand
TATGATACGTAGAGCCATAAATGGGACCCTCCTGGAAATGATAGTCCCAATTGGCTGAGCAGGCCGATAAAACGACCAGCATCAATGCCAGCATCAACCTGTTGAACATGGTGCTATCCCCCGAAATCGTCAAAAGCGATCATTTCATCTGGAACCCCAAGATTATAAAGGAGCTTCAGAACGGCATCATTCATCTGAGGAGGCCCGCACAGATAATATTCAATTTCCTCAGGCTCCTCCAGTTTACTTAAATATTCATCAAAGAGCACCTTATGAATAAATCCCGTCAAACCGGTCCAGTTGTCTTCCGGCTTGGGTTCTGACAGCGCAAGGTTAAAGGTGAAATTCGGAAAATCCTTTTCGATCTGCTCGAATTCATCTTCATAAAAAACTTCCCGTTTCGACCGTGCTCCATACCAGTAACTAACTTTCCGGTCGGTTTTATCGGTATTGAACATATGGAAGATATGAGATCTGAGCGGGGCCATTCCGGCACCCCCTCCGATGTATATCATTTCGCGCCGGGTTTGCTTGATATGGAATTCACCGTAAGGTCCCGATATCATGACCTTATCACCGGGCTTTAGGGAATAGATATAGGAAGAACAGATGCCTGGATTAACCAGGGCAAAACCCCCGCGGGCTGAATCCCATGGTGGCGTAGCAATCCTGATATTAAGCATGACAATATTCCCTTCGGCAGGATGGTTGGCCATACTATAGGCTCGATAAGTGGGTTCGGGATTGGTCATTTTAAGATCCCAGAGCTTGAATTTGTCCCATTCATCGCGGTACTCTTCTTCCACGTCAAAGTTTTTGAAGTCAACTGAAATTTTGGGCACATCGATTTGAATATAACCACCCGACTGAAAAACCAGGTTTTCGCCAACCGGAAGTTTCACCTTGAATTCCTTGATAAAGGTGGCGACATTGCGGTTCGAAACCACTTCGCATTCCCACTTTTTGATTCCCAGAACCGCCTCAGGTATCTTGATTTTCATGTCATTCTTAATCTTCACCTGGCAACCCAGCCTCCAGGAATTCTGCTGTTCCTTTCGTGAGAAAAACCCGGTTTCCGTGGGCAGTATATCCCCGCCGCCTTCAACGACCTGGCACTTGCACATGCCGCAGGTGCCGCCACCCCCACAGGCAGAAGGCAGAAAAACCCCGTTCGAAGATAAGGTAGAAAGAATATTGGTGCCCGGTTGAATCTCGAGAACCTTTTCGCCGGCGTTGATATCCAGTGTAACCAGTCCTTCCGGTGTCAGTTTTGCCTTTGCAAATAACAAAAGAGAAACCAGCAGGAGCGTGATAACCAGAAAAACGGCAATGCTGATGGATACCAAAAAACCTGTACCCGAAAGAGCAATAAGCAATATCATGATGATCAGTTTATCAGTTTATAATTTGAATCCCATAAAGCCCATGAAAGCCATCGCCATGAGTCCGACCAGAATGAAGGTGATTCCCAGTCCGCGAAGCGGGGCGGGAACATTTGAATACCGGATTTTCTCACGGATGGCTGCCAGGCTGATAATGGCAAGAAACCAGCCCACACCGGAACCAAACGAAAAGGTTACGGTTTCCCATACATTGGCAAATTCCCTTTGTTGCATAAAAAGTGCACCCCCCAAAATTGCACAGTTCACGGCAATCAACGGAAGAAAAATCCCGAGTGCATTGTATAATGAGGGGGAAAACCGTTCCACAACCATCTCCACCAACTGAACAATGGCTGCAATCACCGCGATGAATATAATAAAGCTCAGAAAACTCAGGTCCACTTCGGCAAGTTTAGGACTCAGCCATGCCAGGGCCCCTTCCTTTAACAGGTATTTCTCAAGCAGATAGTTGGCCGGAATGGTAATTATCATAACAAAAATTACCGCAACACCCAGGCCCACAGCAGTTTTAACAGTCTTGGAAACAGCAAGATATGAGCACATGCCTAAAAAATAGGCAAAGATCATGTTGTTGATGAAGACTGAACTGACAAACAGGTTAATGTGATTTTCCATATATCCTGATATTATTTCGATTCAATTAAACTTTTAGTCCGGCTTCGCTGTATCCAGATGATCACCCCCACCAGGATAAGCGCCATGGGTGGCATAATCATGATTCCGCTGTTCACATATCCCGTGGAGTAAACCCCGATTTTCTCCATAACCGGATAACCCCAAACGGTTCCGGATCCCAGCAATTCTCTTACAAAAGCCACGACGATGAGTATCCAGCCATAGCCCATCCCATTCCCGATGCCATCAATGAAGGATTCCCACGGCTTATTGGCCATGGCAAAAGCCTCCAGACGACCCATCAGAATGCAGTTGGTAATAATCAGTCCCACAAATACCGAGAGCTGTTTGCTCACATCATACACAAAGGCCCGAAGGAGCTGATCAACAATAATGACCAGAGCGGCAATCACCACCAACTGGACAATGATCCTGATTCGCTGCGGGATGGTTTTTCTCAGTGTGGAAATGATCAGGTTTGAAAAGGCAGTAACCACCACGACAGACAAAGCCATCACAAAGGCAGGCTTCATCTTGACGGTCACAGCCAGTGCCGAACAGATCCCAAGCACCTGTACGGTGATCGGGTTCTCCATGTTCAGCGGATTGGTTAGGAGCTTCAAGTTCCTGGAAGAAAACATTTGGCTCATATATTAAATTTTTAGTTTTTTAATAAAAGGAAGATAGTTTTCCATACTGTCGAAAACCATGGCCTCGAGGCCCTTACTGGTAATCGTACCGCCGGAAATAGCGTCAACCGAATGCTCAGGAATTTTGGGTTCATTACTTTTCAGAACCATCACGGACACATATTTCCCCGACTCATCAAAGATCTTCTTAGCTTTAAATTGGCTCTGGAAAATGCGGGTGTTGATTTCCGCGCCCAGGCCGGGAGTCTCTCCCTCATGATCGAAGAATGCACCGACAATGGTATTCAAATCGGGTCCCAGGGCCACGTAGCCCCAGATCGGGCCCCACAATCCCTTGCCTCTCACCGCAAAAATATAGCTCTTCGATCCATCGTCCAGTGTACTAACGAACACCGGGAATACTCTTTGAAGGGAATCCTTTTTCATCTCGTCCTTCATCTCGACATCAAACCCTTTGCGATCACCCACTGAATCTCCGGCAGGCTTCAGAACCAGCACCTGGGTAATGTACTTGTCATATTCCGATTCCACATACTTGTTTTTGGAATCGGCTGATCCAGCATCCCATCCCTTGTCAATGGCATGAAGGATCTCCATTTTTTTTGCAATTTCCAGGTTCTTTTGCTGGAATGGCTTCAGTACCGTGGCTGCCGAGGCCAGAAGGGCGGCAACCAGCACCACCAATATTGTGGCATAAATGAATATATACGTATTACTCTTATTCATGACTGCTATATTTTCGGTGTTAACCTTTAACGGGAATACGTTTCAACCGGCGCTTGATATTTGAACTCACCACGAAATGATCGATCAGAGGAGCGAAAACATTCATCAACAGGATCGCCAGCATGACCCCTTCAGGGTATGCCGGGTTAACCACGCGAATCAGAACCGACATGATGCCGATGAGGAAACCATAGATCCACTTCCCGGTATCCGTTTGTGCACCCGACACCGGATCGGTGGCCATAAAAACCGCACCAAATGCAAATCCTCCCATCACCAGATGATAATAGAAAGGAACCTGCATGTATGCATTTGCACCCCAGAGATTAAGAATTCCGCCCATAGCCAGTCCACCGGCAAATACCGAAACGATAATTTTCCAGGAACCGATTCCGGTGAGGATCAGAATAAAGGCCCCGAGCAGTATCGCGATCGTTGAAGTTTCACCTATGGAACCGGGCATGATCCCCATAAACATATCCACGAACTTCGGGATCTTATCGATGTGTCCTGCAGCGGCCTCACCCAGTGGCGTAGCCCCGCTGAAACCATCGACCACACCCTGACCTTTTGTCAAACCGGCAATCCAGATTTTATCACCGGTCATGGAAGCCGGATACGCAAAGAACAGAAATACGCGCGACAGCAATGCCGGATTAAAAACATTCATCCCGGTTCCCCCAAAAACCTCCTTGCCGAAAACCACTGCAAACGCCGTGGCCATGGCAACCATCCACAAAGGAACATCCACGGGCATGATCATCGGGATCAACATTCCACTCACCAGGAATCCCTCATTTACTTCGTGTCCGTTGATCTGAGCGAAAATAAATTCGATACCCAAACCGGTCACATAGGATACGACTATGATGGGAAGAATTTTCAACAATCCAAATCCGAATCCGGCCCACGAAAAGAAGGCAACTTCCTTACCAATAGAAAGATAATGCTGATACCCGGTATTGAACATCCCAAAGATCAGTGCGGGAGCCAGGGCCAGAATCACAATGGTCATTGTTCTCTTCAGATCGATGCTGTCACGGATGTGTGATCCTTTGAATGTGACTTTATCAGGAACGAAAAGAAAGGTCTCGAATGCATCAAAAGTTGACTGCAATTTGGCCAGCTTACCCCCCTTCTCAAAGTTGGGCTTCACCCGGTCGACCAATTGCCTGAGCTTATTTGCTTTCATTTTCTCTTTATTCAATTTTTCGGCAATATTGTTAACTCAATTCTTTACGGATAAGATCCAGTGCGTTGCGAAGAATTTCCTGAACTTCTATTTTCGAGGTGCAGACAAATTCACAGAGGGCCATATCCTCTTCGATCACTTCATATATCCCCAGCTCTTCCATCCGGTCCACATCGTTTGTTAACGCGGCCTTTAGAAGCAGAACCGGGTAGATATCCATGGGAAATACTTTCTCATACTGGCCGGTCATGACAAAAGCCCGGTGTCCCCCTTTAAGATTGGTATCGATGTTCCACAACTTTTTAGGGATCAGCGAACTGAGGAAGGTTCGTGACGCACTGTATTTGTTGATTCCGGGAAGGGCCCAACCGAACAGATCGAAATAATTTCCTTCGGGTATCACGGTTACCAGGGAATCATAGAACCCCAGGTACCCTTTTTCACCCGTATTGGATCCTGTAAGTACATTTCCACTAATCACACGTGCCGTGTTCCCACCCGTTTCCAGTTTTCCTTTGATAACCGTTGCCATTGACATCCCCTTTATACCTTTATAATAAGCAGGAGATTTCACACAACTTCCGGTCAGGGCAAAAGTCCAGGTAAAATCAGGTCGTCCAAGCAGGAAAGTCCGGCCTATGAGGGCCACCAGTTGCGGGGTTACGGTCCAGATAATCTCCCCCTTATTGATCGGGGCGACCTGATGGATTTGAATCCCGACGTTACCGGCAGGATGTGGGCCCGCAAAGTGGCTGTATTCAACACCTTTCAGATTGACCAGCACCTTGGATGCCTCACGGGCTGAATCCAGACCGATGTGTACCTTCCCTGGGGTCAGTTTCTGAAGTGCGGCAATTCCGGTGGCAAAAGCCTGTGCTTCATCCCTGAGAATAAAGTCATAGTCGGCCGCCAGCGGTGCACTATCGAATCCGGAGATAAAAATATCCCTCGGCTGATCATCCGGATTAGCTACTACTCCAAACGGGCGCTGAATCATTGCAGCCCATAAACCTGACTTGAGGATCTGTTGTTTAACGTCAGCGGAATCCATGGCTGAGGGATCTCCCTTGCGCAACGGTTCGAAACTTTCGACTGTTCCTGCGCGAACGATCACACTCAAAAGTTTCCTCCTTTCACCTCTTTCGACTTCCTCGACCGTTCCGCTCACCGGCGACACCAATACGATTTCAGGATGCCGCTTGTCGCAAAACAACGGAGTACCGGTCATCACTTCCTGGCCCGGCTTAACCAGCATTCTTGGGTCAATTCCCAGAAATTCAGTGGGTTTAACAGCATATAGCTCTGATTTTTCCGACTGGGCAACCGTTTTCACGGCGGCTCCTGTTAGCCGGATATCCAACCCTCGCTTGATTTTAATTACCTTTGACATGTCAATGGCATATTTTTTGAAAGTATGAGGCAAAAATATCTTTTTTGTGTTCCCGCAATAACAATATGAAAATATTTATTTATTTAAGTATCTCAATTCTTACCCTGCTGGGCTTACAGAAACTGGAAGCTGCCGGGGTAAGTATTTCACCCTCTGCAATAAACCATCCCGGCATCACCGACAAAATTATTTATGAGGATCGGGCCTATCTTGATAATATCAAAACAGTAGAAATGTACCGTTCGGGTTGGAGGCTTTCGCTTCCGGTGCGTAATCTCCGTGACACCACCACACTGATCCTGGAATTCGATGATCTTTCGAACAACACACCACATTACATCTATACGCTCATTCACTGCACTGCAAACTGGCAACCTTCTGATCTGGTCAATACAGAATACCTCACTGGCTTGCCTGAAAATGAAATCCTGAATTTCAGGTATTCAAGAAACGCTCTTCAGAATTATGTCCATTATTCCCTTAGTATTCCAAACTCCGATGTCCAACCCAAACTGCCAGGCAACTATATACTCTATATTTATAAGGACTTCGACCAGGAGCAACCTGTGCTGACGCGGAGGTTTTACGTGGTGGATCCGCTGGTTCAGATCAATACGGCTGTCCATCGGGCAGATGATGTAAGGTTTATGTCCACCTCCCAGGAACTGGATTTCACCGTCCTCTACCAGCAGTTGCAACCAGATGACCCCCGCCGGAACTTTAAGGTAACCCTTTGCCAGAATCTTAACTGGAACACGGCCATCACGAATTTGCCTCCAAAATACATTCAGCCCGGAGAGCTTGATTACAACTATGAAGAAGAGAATCTGTTCCCGGGAGGAAGCGAATTTCTCCATTTCGATACAAAAAGCCTGAAATTCAATTCCGACCGGATCAAGGAGATCACCTACCAACGTCCGCTCAAGCATGTTTACCTCCTCCCCGATATTCCGAAAGCATTCAGCAGCTATGAATTTCAGGAGGACCTCAATGGAAAATTCCTGGTTAAGTGGGACGATGCTTTTGATTCAGACACGGAAGCCGATTATCTCCAGGTTCATTTTCAGCTCCAAACGGGGGATTCCATTCCGGATACGGATGTCTTTATACTGGGTGCCCTGACGGATTGGAATATCGGGAAGAACAACCTTTGCCGGTATAATGCGGACAATGGATGCTATGAAATAACCCTGCTTTTGAAACAGGGATATTACAATTATACTTACGCTACCCGAATACACGGGCAACCCAAAGTCAGTCTCACCGAGATTAACGGGAATCATTTTGAAACCGAAAACGACTATTACATCTTTGTCTATTACCGGGACATCCGCGAGCGGTTCGACCGGCTGGTTGGCATTCAAATGGCAAATTCTGTAAAAGTTCCGAAAATGGACCAATAAGATCCGTATCCTCACTATATTTGCATTGTCAGGTTGAGTTTTATGATAAACAAGTTTCTTCCCTGGTCTTTTCTGGTGTTCTTTGCCATGGGTGTCAACGGTTTCTCTCAAGGTGAAATCGACAAACAGAACAAGGTCTTTTTCAGGAATGAAGTTTCCGTATCGGGAAGCCTGAACTCCAACGGCTGGGGTGTAAATTACCGCTATGCCAAGCGGCTCACGGCCTTCAGCAGTGTAATCTTTGATGGGGATTTTGCCAGCATCCACCATCCCAAGGAAATCAAAAGCCCGAGTATTTACATTGGAAGTTCAGGCAGGTCCTATGTTTTCGGAAAAACCAACGAAGCTTTTGCCATTCGTGGGGGAGCCGGTTATCAGAAGGAATTGTTCAGTAAATTCGATCAGAACGCTATTTCCATTCGTTTTTTTACGAGTGGAGGCTTTTCCCTTGCCCTGCTTAAGCCGGTTTATTACTGGAAGTTGCCGGAATTTTACCCGTCCGGCGAACCGAAGCCCTGGGAAAAATCCCGGTTCGATCCTGATTACATGCAAACCGTTGAAAACATTTTTGACTCGGCCTCTTTTTTCACAGGGGTTGATGAGACCAGGGTAGTTCCGGGCTTTTTTGCCCGAGCAGGCTTTTGCTTCGAATATGGTTCGGAAGATCGTCTGCTTCATGCGCTTGAAGGGGGTATCCAGGTGGAAGGATTTCTCAACAAATTACCCATCCTAGCCACTAAAGATAACCAGCAACTGTTCCTGACCCTGTTCGTCACTTACCGATTTGGAAAGGTAATCGATGCCAGAGGTCAAAAATAGTCCCCACTTTTTGAAATATTCATTTTTTTTGTATTTTTAGACGCTATTGTTGTAGGGAGACCTGCGCTTTTTATCGAAATTTTAAGATTATGAAAAACAAACATTTACTCTTTGCTCTTGCTCTTGTTTTATCCTTCGGATTTACTGCCTTCGGCCAGGTGGCCGGTGAAGGAAAAATCCTGCTTTCCGGTGACGGGAACCAAACCGTCAAGGATCTGGAACCGATGAACCCGGCTAACTGGCTGAGTGCTCGTCGTGTTAACCAGTACTCTGGCAACATTAATATTGCCGACATTGTTAAAGCTCAGGAACAGGTTAAAGCCCTGACGCGCAAAGGAGGGAACACCCTCAACATGTCATGGAATGAGATCGGCCCGAATAATATCGGCGGTCGTACGCGTGCATTCCTGATCGACAAGGATAATTCTGATGTTTGTTTCGCAGGCGGTGTCAGCGGCGGTTTATGGAAAACCACCACTGCTGGTACTTCATGGGAAAAGACAAAAACAGCCTCAGGAGAACTTTTCGAGAATCAGGCAGTCTCGTCGATTTGCCAGTCCTCAAACGGTGACATCTATTTTGGAACCGGTGAAGGTCCTGCAAACAATCTCGGAAACAATCAAGACTCCCACATTGGAGTACTCGGACAAGGTATCTGGAAATCAACTGACCGTGGCGTCACTTTCTCCAGACTGGAATCTACCTGGTCAACAACGGATTCTAAAGAAACCTTTGTTTTGGTTTATACCCTTTCAGCTGACCCGACAAATGCTTCAAAAATTTATGCCGCTACCGTAAAAGGTCTTCGCGCTTCCACCGATGGCGGTCAGTCATGGTCGAATCCGATTCCTGATAAAACGGGTATCGCTTATGATGTAAAAGTTGGTCCTGATGGTGCGGTTATCACCTCCATCGACAACGTGGCCTACCTCTCCCCCAATGGCAACGCCGGAACCTTCACCGCAGTATCAGCAGTGGACGGTTTGAAGAATAACCTCATCCAGGATAAAGATGTTTCCCGAATGATGTTTGCTTTTGCGCCGGGCGATGCGAATTATATTTACTGCGTGGCTGTCGGTACGACCAAATCAGGTACAACCATCACCGGCTATCCGTTGAGCCAGGTTTATCAGTCCAAAGATAAAGGTGCTACCTGGTCAGTGATCGGCCCCGGTGGTTCAGGTTATTTCCAGCCACTCGGAACCGAAGGAAACTATGCCTGCGCTTTGGGCGTAAGCCACACAGATCCTGGTTTCATCATGATCGGTGGAAAAGACCTGTATTCCTGGTCATACAAAACCGGATGGGAACGCATCACACTGGATGAACCCTCGTCCCTACCGAACCGCGGATTTTATGTACACCGTGATCAGCACACTATTGTTTTCAGTAAAACAGATCCCAATACCGTTTTTGTAGGTACCAGCGGCGGTGTGGCTGTAACCAATAATAATGGCCGGACCTGGAGAACCCTCAACCGTAATTACAATGTTACCCAGGCCATGACCATTGGTTTCTCGCCGAAAGGTGAAATTCTGAGTGGCACCATGGATAATGGTATTCTTTATATGGATTTCCAGGGTAACGACCCCAAATATGCCACCTATTGGGCCGGAGCCTTATTCTCCAATTTCCTCAGCTTCCGTCATGGTGGCGATTGCGAAATTTCCACGCTCGATCCGAACTATCGTTATTACAGCACCCCATCAGGCACCATTCACCGCCGCATGGTGGTGGAAGGACAAACCACCTACCAGGAATACTGGGGATCAGGTGAAGGCGGAGCATGGCTGACCCCAATGCTTATGTGGGAAAGCTTCAACGATACCAAATCATGGGATTCCGTAAGATTTATCGCCGACCGCGATTATTCGGCAGGTGAAACGGTTGTGGCTCAGAGTTTGATCAAAAAACTTCCGTTGCGCAAGGTTCTGGCCCAGCCGCTTGCTACCGGTGATACGCTGAAGATTCAGGACACCTACCAATCCCTGATTGCATTTGGAAAAAATGGTCTTGCCGGTATTAAACTCAACCGTCACCCACTGAGCGGAATCGACACCTACAAAGGCCAGGCTTATTGCCTGATTGTCAGGAAACGTCTGCAGGCTGCCGACCAGGTGATCAGTCTGGCAATTGCCCAGGATGGTAACAACCTGTACGGCGCCGTGTGGGATGCTTCTGATAAAGTTTATAAAATCTACCGGATATCCAATCTTGAGAATGCCCGCGACCGCAAAAGTATGGATACCGCTACCGGTTTTTCTGGACAGACAGGTGAAGCCACCTATGTGGAAACTACTGCCACCATTGGCACCTTCACCCAGGTCGTCACCAGTATTGCAGTGGATCCGACCGATGCTAACAAAGTATTGGTTTCAACCGGTAACTATGGTAACCAAAGCTTTATCTACAAGTGTACCAACGCCCTCACCGCAGTGGATGAAACCGAAAACTTCACCCCTATTCAGGGTAACCTGCCACAGGCACCTGTGTATTCCATCCTTTACAATGCCCGTAACAATAATGAAGTCATTGTTGGAACTGAGTACGGTGTGTATTCAACTTCTGATATTTATGCCTCCACTCCTGATTGGGCAAGCGAAAACAGAAACGGCATGGAAATCGTTCCGGTCTTCCAGCTTCGTCAGCAGAAATTTGCTAACAACGCTGAATTCGGTATCGAAAACCATGGTGTGATTTATGCCGCTTCTTTCGGAAGAGGACTTTTTACCTCCGAAACTTTTGCGTCTAAAGGTGGTTCTTCATCGTCTGTTCTTGCCGAGGTGACTAACCTGGATGTTAAAATCACTCCGAACCCGGTGAGTGACCGAGCTGTTATTCGTTATACGATGGAGAATAATTCCGACATAAACTTCCAGATTTATGATCTTCAGGGAAAACTCGTGAAATCCATCAACCTGTCGAATCAATTGGCGGGCAGCAACGAACTGGCTATCGATGCTTCTGAATTCGTCGCCGGTACCTACCTGGTTCGCATGACCGCCGGCACCCAGAAAGCCTCCTCAAAATTTGTAGTTAAGTAAGCACTACTCATACCTTCTTAAAACCCCGGATCTTTGGTCCGGGGTTTTTTTGTACTGTTTTTTTAATAACAAACCCTCGTTCGAATTTGATATACGGCTCTGTTTTTATTACCTTTGTGCTCGGAAATTTGAAGCAATTGAAAGATTAATAAAGGAAATCATTATGACAAAAATTAAAGTTGGAATCAATGGTTTCGGCCGTATCGGACGGAATGTTTTTAAACTCATTCTTGAACAGCCGAATCTCGAAGTCGTAGGGATCAATGATCTTACCGATACGAAAACGTTGGCTCATCTGCTCAAGTATGACTCTACCCAGGGTCGCTTTAACGGTACCGTGACATTCGACGAACAAGGAATTATCGTGAATGGACAAAAGGTATTCGTTACCGCAGAAAGAAGCCCGCTGAATATTAAATGGGCTCAAACCCCGGATGTGGTCATCGAATCCACCGGAGTATTTACCAAACGGGAAAGTGAAAAAGGCGGCTATGGTGACCACCTGAAGAACGGTGCCAAGAAGGTTATTCTAACCGTGCCCGCAAAAGACGAGATCGACAACATGATCGTCCTCGGCGTAAACGACGAAGCCTTGCGCTCAACCGATCAGTGCGTTTCCAACGCTTCCTGCACCACAAACTGTCTGGCTCCGGTTGCAAAGGTACTGCAGGACAATTTCGGCATCGAAAGCGGTTTTATGACCACCATTCACTCCTATACCAACGATCAGCAGATTCTGGATGCTCCGCACAAAGACCTTCGTCGTGCACGCAGCTGTGCCGTTTCTCAGATCCCAACCACAACCGGCGCCGCAAAAGCAGTAGGCAAGATCATTCCTGCACTGAAAGGTAAACTCGACGGTTGTGCCGTCCGCGTTCCTACCCCCACCGGTTCATTGGTTGACCTGGTTGCCATTCTGAAAACAGATGTAACCAAGGAACAGATCAATGCCGCCATAAAAGCAGCTGCTGAAGGCCCGATGAAAGGGATCCTGGAATATACCGAAGATCCTA
>JBBQOG010000056.1:0-12384 GCA_038330665.1 Bacteroidales bacterium | reverse complement strand
TGGTACCACCAGTGACCTGGATGGCAAGTTCATCTTTACGGGACTGGCTCCCGGATTTGTGACCCTTCAGGCTTCATTTGTCGGTTATGAAATGGGATTCTCGCCGGAGTTTCAGGTTACCAATGCCAATGCTTCTTACATTGATATAAAACTATCCTCGAAAGACACCCAGATCCAGGAAGTGGTGGTGAAAGCCTCCCCCTTCCGAAAAACTGAGGAGAGTCCGGTTTCACTGACCCGAATTGGTGTGAGTGAAATAGAAACTAACCCCGGCAGTAACCGGGATATTTCCAAGGTGATCAAATCTTTTCCCGGAGTGGGTTCCACCGCATCATTCCGCAGCGATATCATCGTCCGTGGCGGCGGCCCGAGTGAGAGCAGGTTCTATCTGGATGGAATTGAAATTCCCAACATTAATCACTTTGCCACACAGGGCGCGTCAGGCGGACCCGTGGGAATCCTGAATGCTGATTTCTTATCGGGCGTGAATTACTACTCCGGGGCATTTCCGGCGAACCGCGGCAATGCGCTGAGTGCCGTTTTTGAATTCACCCAGCAGGATGGCAATCCGGATAAGCTCAAATTCCGTGGAACCCTGGGTGCTTCCGAAGTCAGCCTGACCCTCGACGGCCCGATCGGCGACAAGACCACTGTTATCTTTTCGGCAAGACGGAGCTATTTATCCTTCCTGTTTAATCTGATCGGATTGCCCTTTCTACCCACATTCAATGATTATCAGCTAAAACTTAAAACCCGGCTGAGTCCTAAAGATGAACTATCAATCATATCAATTGGGGCGCTGGATCAGTTTAAAATTAATATGGGTATTAAGAACCCGACACCTTCTCAGGAGTTTATTCTGACCAACATTCCCGTGAATGAGCAATGGAGTTACGCGATCGGAGGGGTCTACAAGCATTTTGCGGAAAAATCTTATCAGACCATTGTACTGAGCCGCAATATGTTAAACAACAGGACTTACAAATATCCTGAAAATGACGAAACACGGCCCAAAGTACTCGATTATCTCTCACAGGAGATTGAAAACAAATTCCGTTTCGAAAACAACACCCGAATAGGTCAGTTTAAGATGGTATACGGATTGTCGGCAGAATATGGCAAATACAACAACACTACTACCCAGCAGATTTTTTCCGATGGCCAGCTTCAGGAAATCAATTACTCCTCCGACCTGAAATTTTTCGAGTGGGGCATTTTCGGTCAGGCCAGCCACACCTTTTTTAATAGCAGGCTTACCACCTCATTTGGAATCCGGATGGATGCAAACAGCTATTCCAAAAGCATGAGCAATCTCCTCAACCAGTTCTCCCCCCGACTTTCCGCTTCATACCTGCTAACCGACAAATTAAGCCTCAACTTCAATACCGGACGGTATTATCAGATTCCTGCCTATACTACGATGGGTTACAAGAACCTGGCCGGTAACCTGGTAAATAAGGAAAACAACCTCAAGTACATACAGTCGGATCATATTATTGCAGGAATCCAGTATCAGCCAAAGGATTACCTGGTGACTTCCATCGAAGGATTTTATAAATACTATCGGAATTATCCCTTTTCCATCCGGGATTCCATCAGTCTCGCCTCGAAAGGTGCTGATTTTGGCGTGGTGGGTGACGAAGCAGTCAATTCAACCGGTGAAGGCCGTGCCTATGGATTTGAGATCCTGAACCGTTCCAAATTTGATGAAAAGCTGAAACTGAATATTATCGTTGCCTACACCTTTGTCATCAGCCAGTATAAAAATCTCCAGGGTGAACTTTTGCCAACCAGCTGGGACAACCGGCATATTTTCAATCTGACTGTTTTCAAAGGATTTGGTAAGAACTGGAGTGCCGGATTTAAATGGAGATATGTCGGAGGTCAGCCATATACACCTTATGACCTTTCCAACTCCTCACTAAGGGAGGCCTGGGATGTGACCGGCGGACCGCTGCTTGATTTCAGCCGGATCAATTCCCTGCGCCTGGCTCCATTCCATCAGCTTGATGTTCGCGTGGATAAAAGGTTCTATTTCAAGAAATGGTCCCTGATGGCCTATATTGACATCCAAAACGCCTACAATTTTCAGGCCCAGCAACCGGATTATATTGTCCGGGAAAAAGATGCCAATGGAAATTACATCCTGGTTGACAATGGATTAAGATATAAGCTCGACCGGATTACCTCCACAGCAGGAACGTTGCTACCCACAATCGGGTTAATGATCCAATTTTAAAGATCGGTGATGCGTGACACGGACGAAAAGTTGCCCGTTTGGGCACCGTGTCACTTGTCACCTGTCACTTATTGACAACAATGGCGAGCATAGCTGCAATCCTCCGATAGCCCTCCGCGTTGGGATGCAGTCCGTTGGTATACCCTGCGTGTGATCGGTAAGCAATATGGGGAGTTGCGGTCTGGCTTTCCGTAAAGTGCTAACCGTTTCTGTGATCCGCCGGATAATTTCCTCCTTCGGGTAATCCTTTTGATTCGTCATATTAGTAAGACAATCTAGCACATAGACTTCGGTTTCAATATCTGTCAGAAGATCAGCCATCTCTTTCTCCATACGCCGGTTCCCGAAAAGCCCAGGTTGATCAGTGGCCGGTCCAGTGACCGCCCCAGAATCGCCAGCCAGGCCTGTCCTTCCACGACCGAAAAACCGGTCTGAGCTGGATTCACCCAATTGGTAGCGCCGGGTTGTTGAGCAAATACGGACAGTCTTAAAAATAATAGCAGCGAAAGAATAACCGTGTTCACTCGTCAATAATATAGCAATTCAAATTTGGTATTCGAATGCCCCTCGTCTTATCGTTTTATCGTCTTACTTTCCGTACCAGTAAAACCGGTCGGTCTTTTCCCCGACAGACTTCAGCCAATCGATGACCGCCCGTGCTGAAGGGTGGGTATTGACGCTGCTCAAATCCCCATTCGTAATCAGGAGAACATTTTCAAACTTCCCTGCTTTTTCGTTCCAGTACCAGGCTGAAAGCATTCCCGTTCCAGCATCGGCCATAACCGTACCGTCATCCTGAATTTTTCCGTTGCGGATATCCCTGATTTTACGATAATTGCTCTCCACCTCCCATTCGCTGGTAAGGCTGTAAACGGTGTCACATTGGGCAAGGTTATTTTTCAAGTCGGCCGGGTTCATCATTCCCAGCGAATCAGGGGCAATCCAGTTCTTTGGCTCTTTGAAACCCTTGACTTTCCCATCAGGTTCGATCAAAAACCCATGATGCCGGTATCCCCAGGCATGATTAGTGTATTCATATTGAAAAACAACGGCAGGTTTCAAGGTTGTTGCAGGATCTTCATCCTCCCCGCAACAGCAGTTTTCTTTCATACAACCAGCGGCCCCGATGACCAAGGCCATCAGCATTAAATAGATGAGTGATTTTTTCATGTTGAGCTAGAATTTAGATGTCCGGAACAAATATAGTGCCGCGGATGATCAGTTTGTCTGATTTATTTTCCCAGGACTTCTGCGGTTCCGACCTTCATTTCCGGTAATATCATCCCCCAGGTCGGCCCTGGCCTGGTCCACAATCAGCTGCATTTGCTGAACAATCTCCGGGTACATTTCCCTGACATCATACCTTTCACCCGGATCTCTTCGAAGATCGTACAAAGCGAGATCGCACTCATCCACTGCATAGGGCCCCGGTTTGCCGTCGTCACGCGGCAGCACACCAATATAGCTGCGGAATTTATGGGGCAAAACGAGTTTCCAGTTTCCCATCCGGACCCCCTCCAGGCTATTGCGGTTATAGTAATAATAGAAGTTTTTCCTGGGTTCGCATTCAAAATCGCCATGGAGAATGGGGGAAATATTTACTCCGTCGATGATATGAACCGGCATGGAAGTTCCGGTGATGGTAGCCAAAGTGGTAAAGATATCGATGGTGGAAGCCAGCTGTCCGGTAACCGTCCCGGCCGGGATCACATCCGGCCATTGCATGATGCAAGGAACCCGTTGCCCGCCTTCAAAACTAACGCCTTTGGCCTCACGCAAACCTGCGGTATTACCGGCATGGGCTCCGAAATTAATCCAAGGGCCGTTATCGCTGGTAAAGATCACCAGGGTGTTTTCGGCCAACCCCAGTTCATCAAGGGTTTTCATGATTTCGCCGACCGACCAGTCGACTTCCATCATTACATCACCAAAACGGCCCTGCTTGCTTTTTCCCTGGAACCTTTCAGAAACGGCCAGGGGCGTATGCACCATGGAATGGGCAAAATAGAAAAAGAAGGGGTGATCCCGGTTTTTGCGGATAAAGCTGATGGCTCTTTCGGTATACCGGGAAGTGAGTTTATCCTGATCGTGAAGGGAATTCATGTATTCAATGGTATCGTTGCAGTCGATAAGGGGCAGCGGCGGATAAGGCACAGGTTTATCCTTGTTCGCCATGGTGGTATCGTAGGCATATCCCTGATATCCCACCGGCCACATATCATTTGAATACGGCAGGCCGAGGTAATCATCGAAACCATTTTGCAAGGGAAGGAAGGGTTTCAGGTGGCCCAGATGCCATTTGCCGACCATCCCGGTAGCATAGCCGTTTTGCTTGAGCAGTTCGGCCATGGTCATTTCATTTGCATTGATGCCATGCCGGGCATTATGGTTAATCGCCCCAACGAGGCCTATCCGGTTCGGATAGCAGCCTGTCATCAGTCCGGCCCGTGAGGCAGTGCAAACTGCCTGTGCCGAATAAAACTGAGTAAAACGGAGTCCGTTGGCGGCCAGTCGATCAATGTTCGGGGTCCGGTATCCGGAGGGTGCTCCATAGCAGGTCAAGTCGCCATAGCCCATATCGTCCATAAAAATCAAGACTACATTCGGGGTGGTGGCATCAGCCTTTTTCTGGCAGCCGGGTATCAGCCCCAGTGCTACCAGCCCGGCCAGACTTTGAAAAATATATTTCATCGATTTAGCTTAAATGTTTCACTGCCTTAAAGTACAAAAATCATTGTTCATCCTCTTGCAAGGGTTCTACCCGGGAGGCGACGGCATCAGTGTTGCTATTAATCATCAGCTTATGCCGCAATTTTAGGATAAATTAACTTTTTTAAATGTGCTACTCCCTCATTATTTGGTAGATTTACGGCCTGATTACAGATCATACCACGTGTTGAAAATCAAGTTAATACAAAATTCTATATGATTATTTCCATGTTGAACGCTGCGAAAAATAAAACAGGCATCCGAAGTCTGCCGGCAGTTCTGACCTGCCTGTTTATTGCCGGGTTATTGATTTCCTGTGCAGAAAAACCCAAAGCCGGTCCGGCTGGCGGGGCAAGAAAATCCGGTCCTGTAAATGTTGAAGTCATTGTGATCAAGCCAGATACACTCCAAAATATTATTTACAGCACCGGAACTCTATTGCCAAATGAGAAGGTTGAATTGCGGAATGAAGTTTCCGGACGGGTGATTGGAATCTATTTTGAAGAAGGGTCGGAGGTCAAACAGGGAACCCTGCTGTTGAAGATCAATGATCAGGATCTTCAGGCGCAGCTGAGTAAGAATTCAGTTCAGGAAAAAATGGCCCGGGATGATGAGTTTCGCAAGAAGCAGCTGATTGAGATCAAAGCCATCAGTCAGGAAGAATACGATATCGTGTACAATAACCTGCAGTCGGTTCAGGCAGAAAGAAAATTGCTTGATGCACAGCTCGCCAAAACGCAGATTTTCGCACCTCTGACCGGAAAAATTGGCTTGAGGAATGTCAGTCCCGGCAGCTTTATCCCTTCCAATACACTTATTGCCACCCTTCAACAGGTGGATCCGATAAAAATCGAATTCTCGGTTCCTGAAAAATACACACGTTTGATCAAACCCGGCATGGAGATTAATTTCGGCATGGACTACACTTCAGAGAAATTCACCGGAAAGATTTATGCTGTCGAATCCGGAGTAGATGAGGCAACCCGCACGGTTAGGGTAAGGGCTGCATGCTCCAACGCCGGAAGAAAACTTTTCCCGGGGACTTTTGCCCGTATCAGTGTGGTTTTGGAAAACCTCACGGATGCCATTAAGGTCCCATCGGAATCACTGGTCGGGGACATCAGCGGCAATAAGGTGTTTGTGGTCAGGAATGGAAAAGCCCAATCAGTTTCCATTTTTGCCGGGATCCGCACTGAAAAGGACACCCAGATTACAGAAGGATTGCAACCCGGTGACAGCCTGATCACTTCAGGTCTGTTGCAGATCAACGACGGGACACCCGTTTCGGTTAAAGGTTCGCAGGAGTCTAAGCAACCCAGTATTAAATAATTAAACCGGCTGATTATGAATTTTTCCGGAATTTTCATCAAGAGACCGGTTCTGGCTCTTGTCGTATCCATATTGATTGTCCTTTTCGGGGCAATCGGGTTCTCTTTCCTGGGAGTCAGGGAATACCCGAGTGTGGACCCGCCGACCGTCAGTGTAAGCGCCTCCTACCCTGGGGCCAATGCGGAGATCATCGAAAGTCAGATCACCGAACCGCTGGAAGCCAGCATCAATGGTATTGCCGGCATCCGAACGCTGACCTCCTCCTCACGAGATGGCGGCAGCAGTATCACCGTAGAATTTGAGATTGGTACCGACATGGAAGCAGCAGCGAATGACGTGCGTGACCGCGTTTCCCGTGCCATGCGTTCCCTGCCGCGCGATGTGGATCCACCCCAGGTGACCAAATCGGATGCCGATTCAAATCCGATATTCGGATTGACCATTCAGAGTGATAAGCGCAATCTGCTGGAATTATCCGAACTCGCCAACAACTTATTCAAGGAGCGACTTCAAACCACCCCTGGAGTCAGCGAAATCCGCATCTGGGGAGAAAAGCGCTACTCCATTAAATTATTTATTGACCCGCTGAAACTCGCAGGTTACGGACTCACTCCCGCTGACATCCGGGATGCTGTCAGCAGGGAAAATGTTGAATTGCCATCCGGTCGGGTGGAAGGATACGGTACAGAGCTTTCGGTAAGAACGATCGGCAATATCAGCACCAAGGAACAATTCAACGACCTGATCATCAAGGAATCCAATGGAACCCTCATTAAATTCAGGGATATCGGCCATGCCGAGATGATGGCTGAAAACGAAAAGACCTTCTTGCGCGGAAATGGTCAGATCCCGATGATAGCCCTTGCGGTGATTCCGCAACCGGGTTCGAACCAGATCGCCATTGTGGACCAGATCAAGAAGCGGCTGGAAGAGATTAAAAAGGACATGCCGGAAGATATCACCGTTGAAATTTCAAGTGATACCACGCTATCTATCAGAAAAGCCATCACCGAGGTGGAGGAAACCATCCTGATTGCCTTTTCGCTGGTTTCGCGGATTATTTTCCTCTTTTTACGGGAGTGGAGAACCACCATCATTCCGGTGGTCGCCATCCCGATTTCGCTGATCGGCTCTTTTTTCATCATGTATTTTGCCGGCTATACCATCAACATACTCACCCTGTTAAGCATTGTATTGGCCACCGGGCTTGTGGTGGATGATGCGATCGTGGTACTGGAAAACATTTACACCAAGATCGAGAAGGGGATGACTCCCATGGAAGCAGGCTTCAGTGGTTCCAAGGAGATCTTCTTTGCTATTGTATCGACGACCATTACGCTGGCTGCCGTGTTCCTGCCGATCATATTCCTGCAGGGATTGACTGGCAAATTATTCCGGGAGTTCGGAGTGGTTATGGCAGGGTCTGTGATCATATCAGCATTTGTTTCGCTGACCCTCACGCCCATGCTGGCTGCGAACTGGCTGAAACATTCCGACCACCACAACCGGTTCTATACCGCAACCGAACCCTTCTTTGTAGGTATGGTCGGATTCTATAACCGGTCGCTGAACGCATTTCTGAAGGTCAGATGGGTTTCCTTCCTGATCATGGCTGTAGCGTTAGGTCTGGTGGCTTACTTGTGGCCACGGATCCCGGGTGAGCTGGCTCCTCTGGAAGACAAAGGACGGTTGACCATTTCGGCAACTGCACCGGAAGGCGTGGCATTTGAAAAAATGGATGCCTATATGCAGAAACTCATCAGCATTGTGGATACACTCCCTGAGAAAGAATCCTATATGGGACTGACAGGAATGGGCAGTGGCAATTCCGGATTTATCCGGGTCACCCTGGTACCGCCGGGCGAACGTCAGAAGACCCAGCAAGAGCTTGCCAATTATCTCACCGGGATTCTGAAACCACTCACCTTTGCCAGGAGTTTTGTAACCCAGGAACAAACCATCGGAGGCGGAAGAAATTCCGGGTTACCGGTTCAGTTTGTGATCCAGGCCACGAGCCTTGAGAAGTTGCGGGCATCGATTCCCGCCTTCATGGAAAAAGCGCAAGCCGATCCGGCTTTCCAGGTTGTCGACCTGAACCTCAAGTTCAACAAGCCCGAGATGACCCTTCGGATTGACCGCGACCGTGCCCGAACCCTGGGGCTGACCCTAAGGGATATTGCCGAAACCCTGCAATTATTTTTCGGAGGCCAGCGTACCGGATATTTTATCATGGACGGAAAACAATATCAGATTATCTGCCAGGCAGAACGGCAGTTCCGTGACCAGCCGATCGACCTCAGCACGATTTACATCCGAAACAAGCAAGGGGTGATGATTCAGCTTGACAATGTGGTGAAGATTGATTACCAGGTTAACCTACCCACCCTGTACCGCTTTAACCGCTATATTTCCGCTACGGTTTCCGCATCACCCGCCCAGGGCTATACACTGGGTCAGGGAATCGAAGCCATGCAGAAAGTAGCTGACGAGACATTGGATGAAACATTCAACACTTCCCTTACCGGGGTTTCGAGGGATTACGCTGAAAGTTCCAACACCCTGGTGTTTGCTTTCATGCTGGCCCTGATTTTGATCTACCTGATCCTTTCCGCACAATTTGAAAGCTTCAGGGATCCGCTGGTGATCATGCTAACGGTCCCGCTAGCTATTGCAGGCGCACTGATTTCGCTGCTCCTGTTCGGACAAACCCTGAATATTTTCAGTCAGATCGGTATGATCATGCTGATCGGGATTGTGACAAAGAATAGTATTCTGATCGTAGAATTTGCCAATCAGAAAAAATACGCGGGTACCGATATCCGGTCGTCTGCAATTGAAGCTGCCACTCAGCGCTTCAGGCCGATCCTGATGACCAGTTTATCCACCACACTCGGAGCATTGCCGATTGCACTGGCTCTTGGAGCCGGCGCCAAAAGCCGCGTTTCCATGGGTATTGTCATCATTGGCGGTTTACTTTTCGCATTAATCCTTACCCTCTATGTGATCCCAGCCCTGTACACCTATATTTCAGGCACCAAAAAGAAATTTGTAAATGAGCATGAGCAAAAAAGTATTTAACCTGATCCTGTCGGTTCAACTTTTCATAGGTGGTGCCGCATTTTCCCAGGATACGCTGAAACTCGACCAGGCTATTGTGATAGCCATGCAAGGGAATTATGACATCACCCTGGCCGCAAAGGATTCACGGATAGCCGAATTAAACAACTCTATGGGGTCGGCGGGCATGCTGCCGCGGCTCAATCTGACAGGCGCTAAAAGCTTGTCAATCAACAATACCTATCAGAAATATTATGATGGTACGGAGCGACAGAGTCCGAATGCAAAAAACCAGAGTCTGAGCGGTGGTGCCGCCCTGACGTGGACGCTTTTTGACGGGTTTAACATGTTTATTCAAAAGAACAAACTGAATGAGCTGGAAAATTTGTCGGACATACAGTTGCGTTCCGTGGTGGAATATACGGTTGCCGATGTCATCCAGGGTTACTATGCCATTGTCACTCAGGAGAAGATGGTTGAAGTGTACCGCGAAGCCATGGCCATCACTTCAGAAAGAAAAAGGATTGCAAAGGCCGGACTGACTTTCGGATCGAATTCCGAATTATCTTTTCTGCAAGCCAGTGTCGACTACAATGCAGACAGCTCCGCCTATATTCAGCAGGTGAAGCTCTTGCAAAACAATAAGGTTGAACTGAACCGATTACTTTGCCGTGATCTGTTCAGCCCATTACAGGTGGTCAATGAGATTCCTGTTGTACACGGACTGCTGTTCGAGAAGCTCTGGCTGCTGGTTAAGGAACAGAATCCGGAAATCCGTTTGGCCCGGACTAACCTCAGCATCGCCATGCTGGATCGCAAAGGGGCCAATTCCACCTTATATCCCAGACTGAACCTTTCATCCGGGTATAATTACAGCAAATCCGAATCCGAGGTAGGGATTACCTCGATGAACCGGTTCCGCGGATTCAATATCGGGTTAAATGCCTCTTATACGATTTTTGACGGATTTACCGAAAGTCAGAACCGGAGCAAGGCACAGGTGCGCATGGAATCCGCAAAAATTGAAGCCGAGCAGGCCGAATTGAATTCACGTGCCCATTTGCAGCGGATTTTCAATGAATATGAGACGAATCTGCAGCTGGCTTCATTTGAAAAGGACAACCTGGTGCTTGCCGCCCGCAACCTGACCATTGCCCGGGAAAAGTACCGCATCGGATCGGCCAATGATATTGAATTACGCGAGACTCAGAAGAAACTTATGGATGCCGAAAACCGGTTCCTGACCGCACAATTCCGAAGCAAAGCCAGTGAAACTGAGTTATTGAGAATGAGTGGCTTGCTGACTCAATAAAAAAAGGTCGTCAAGAAAACTTGACGACCTTTTTTCTGCGGGTACGACGAGACTCGAACTCGCGACCTCCGGCGTGACAGGCCGGCATTCTAACCAACTGAACTACATACCCTGCTGATCGAGGTGCAAATGTATATGATTTTTTGATTTCTGCAAGACGGTAATCGAAAAAATAAATAGATTTTCCTTTATTTCCTCCAACTCTCGACTTCCTTGCTATCCCTGAGCATATCGCGTATATTATCTATTTCAGGAGACTCCTTCAGAGCTTTCCAGTTAAACTTCTCATCATAAGGATCCAGAGCCTTAGCCGGATCGAATATGCGGATATCTGCCGGTATGGCCTGGTATGGGGTAAAATCAGGGGACCCGGTAAACAGATCAGAGAGGTCGGTAGCTCCGGCATCATACTGATTCAGATAAGGTATTCCCTGAATATTCCAGAAAGTTTTAAAGATACTTCCAAAGCTTGTGTGTGTATGCGAAACATAGTTCCTTTTTGCATAAGGAGAAATGACCATCAATACGCTCCGGTGGGCATCCACATGATCTGCCCCACCCTGAGCGTCGTCCTCAGTAATCACGATGGCCATATTTTTCCAATAGGGCGTATGGCTAAGGAACTCAACCAGCCGGCCGATAGCGAGATCATTATCGCACATGTAACTTTCGCGAAACGGATACCCGGCCTCCGGACGATCTCCGGCTCCATGATCATTCGGAACGATGATGGTTAGCATGGAAGGAAGCTGCGCCGCCTTGTTAAAACTGGTCTGCTGCTGATTATCTGATATGGGATTGGCCCACTTTTCGTTAAAAACTTTCATAAACTGATCGATTCTGAACTGATCTGGAATCGCCATGTTGTAGGTCGGATATTCCCTTGAAGTATTTTCATAAAGGGGCGCCGGCATTGGGTAATTTGCCAGATGTCGGATTCCGGTATACTTATATTCCGGCTGATAAGCGCCCGGTTCAAACATGATTGAAAAACCGAAATTATAGAAGGAAATATTGTTCCGGTCGAGATGATCCCACATGGAGCCGGCCTCATTGTAATCCTCCGGATAAATGGCACCCGCCGCACCGGTAAATGCCAGCATACCGGGTGCCTTTGAGGTAACCACATAACCCCGGTTACCCCCATAATTGGCCGGAACCGTAGCCTCGACCCATTCATTCGGATAGGTATTTACAAGCCACCGGTGCCCGTCGGCAGATACATCGGAGTCCACGTAGAAGTTATCAGAAATAGCAAATCGGTTGGCGAGAGCCAGATGGTTGATCATCACATTGGCAGAATCCACCTTTCTATCCTTAGCCCCGTTGGTAAAAGATACGCCCGCACCGTAACGCGCCATTGAAGGGTCTCCGTCTGCCGCCTTGATCTGACCGAAGATTTCATCAAATGTCCGGTTCTCTTTGGAAACAAAGACGATGTATTTGATTGGTGATTCTGAATACCCGGGATAAAGGGGTACCGGATTGCCCTTCCGTCCCGCGAAGGACGGATCAGTGGCCGGCTTTATGAGAAAATTCATGGCTATCACCTCATCGGTTAGTTTGGCCAGTTCACGTTCACCCGGTATATCCATGACCGTTACCGAGCCTTTCATCAGGTTGCCAATATAGGTTCCTTCCGGGCCTTTTCTGAAATCCATTCCGCCGTTCGGGCCGCTTCCGAATCCTTTGGCATTGGAAACAATTAGTTTTTTACCATCCGGAGTAACCTGGATTT
>JBBQOG010000055.1:0-12424 GCA_038330665.1 Bacteroidales bacterium | reverse complement strand
GGCCGTACATGCCAACACCCCGATATATGCCGACGGTGGAATCCTGGGCTTCAGCGGTTACGGTCAGGGTGGTCCGAAACTTAAACTGAGTGCTGACGGGAGTTCGGTGACCCTCGATTGGTTTGCCAAAACTTTCGACAGCCGGATGGGCGGAGCGGTTTATGTAGATGGATATGTTTACGGATCAGGCGATACCGCGGGCAAAGAATGGCAGTGTCTCGACTGGAAAACCGGCGAAAGAAAGTACGCTTCGACAGAGGTAGCCAAAGGAGTCGTCATTTATGCCGACGGGATGCTTTACGGATATTCCCAGAAGGGTGAATTATTCCTGGCGAAAGCAACACCGGCAGAGTTTAAAGTTTCGGGCAAAATGATTATTAAGCTGGGTTCCGATCAGCATTGGGCTCACCCGGTGATTCAGGACGGCCTCCTTTACGTACGGCATGGCAGTGCACTGATCGCATTTAAAATCAAGTAATCTAGTTGACACCAATAATTATGCGCAACCTCCTATTCATCCTATGCTTGCTCCTTCTGCCGATATCAACTGGATGGGGTCAGTCTTCGCAATTTCGTGGTGAAAACCGCGATGGCAAGTACCATGAAACGGGGCTCCTAAAGAGCTGGCCGGAAAACGGTCCGGAGTGCGTGCTTACTGTTGAGGGACTCGGTAAAGGGAACTCGTCGGCGGTTTTGGCCGGTGAATCGGTTTATACAACCGGAATGAAAGAAACCAAGGATTATCTTACCGCTATCGGACCGGATGGTAAAATCAGGTGGCAGGTGGCCTATGGTGATTCCTGGACGAAATCCTTTCCCGATACCCGATCGACCCCAACTGTGGAAGGCAACCGCATTTATGTGATCAGCGGCACCGGTCGCCTCGTTTGCATGGATACGGCCGAAGGCAAGGAAATCTGGTCCGCTGAGGTGGATAAAGATTTTGCCAGTCGCTGGCACGACTGGGGTGTTGCGGAGTCCATCCTGATAGTGGATAACCTGGTGATCTGCACCCCGGCAGGCGACAAAGCTGCCGTGGTGGCTTACGATAAATTTTCGGGAAAACTGATCTGGCAAACCAAACCTTTCGAAGGGCAGCGCGCCTATTCCTCGCCGGTCGTTTTTAAATGGAAGAATTTCAGATACATACTCGCCTGCACCACTAAAGAGATTATCGCCCTGATACCTGAAACCGGCGAAGTTGTTTGGTCGTTCGTGCACTGGCAGGCCGACCGCGATCCGAACGAGGATGGTGGACAAATTTTCTGCAACAACCCGGTGATCAGGGATAATGAGATTTTTCTCACCCGGGGATACGACTATCCTTCCATGATGTTACAGGTAAGTCAGGACGGCAAATCGGTCACCGAAAAATGGATCGATAAAACCCTCGACGACCATCATCACGGGGTAATCGAGAATGACGGGTATATCTATGGATCAAACTGGATCAGCAACGGTAAGGGAAACTGGGTTTGCCTGGATTGGAATACCGGAACCGTGAAATGGGAAGAAACGTGGTTCAACAAGGGCCCGATCATCATGGCCGATGACCTGTTTTATATAGTGGACGAAAAAAACTGGAATGTCGGTCTGGTCAATCCAAATCCCGAAAAATTCGACCTGATCAGCACCTTTAAGATTGATAAAGGAACCGGACCGTATTGGGCTCATCCGGCGATTTATAACGGCATACTTTATTTACGGCACGGCGATGTGCTTCTGGGATATAAGGTAAAGTAGCTGCTGCTTTAACGGGAATGACCTGTTCCCACCACTGCTTTCCGCGAGGGCAGGCACTTTGCCGGAATGACAACTATCAATTTTAACCATCGTGACTACTGGAAAAGGGCAGAAACCACTGATCAATAAGCGCACCCGGACGATCATCGTAACGTCGGCGGTTGTGCTGTTTGCCACTGCCTTTATCTGGTGGATAAGTTACAACCCGGTGGGTGGGTTGAAAGCCAGTTTGCCGGGTTTGGACCACCGTCCTCCCCGTGCGGATTCCTTAACGGAGCTGGTACATATCGGAGAATATTTTTTTGCCGGCACCGGAACTTTAAAAGAGGGTACCGAAACCTGGCCCCGGTTCCGGGGTGCCGATTTCGACAACATTAGCAAATCTCCGGTAAAATTAATCGATGGATTTGGGGGTAAAGTTCCTGAGGTGGCCTGGTCGATGGATCTGGGGGAAGGTCATGCCGGAGCTGCTATCTATAAAGGTGCGGTATACGTACTCGACTACGACGAACTCAAAAGAAGTGATATCCTCAAGTGTATTAACCTGACTGACGGTAAGTTAATTTGGGAGCGGGGCTACCGTGTCGATATCAAGCGGAACCATGGCATGTCGCGAACGGTTCCCGCTGTGGATGAAAAGTATGTGGTCAGTATCGGTCCCCGGGCTCATGTGATGTGTCTCGATCGCCTTACCGGGAATGTTAAATGGGGACTGGATGTGGAGAAGGAATATAAGACCGAGATCCCTTTCTGGTATACCGGCCAGTGCCCGATCATCGAAAACGAGGTGGCTATCATCGCCACAGGTGGCAAGGCGCTGATGGTTGCCCTGGATTGTGAAACCGGCAAGAAAATATGGGAAACGCCCAACCCGAAAAACTGGAAAATGTCGCACTCCTCCATCATGCCAATGGATTTTGGCGGTCGCAAAATGCTTGTTTACAGCGCGGTAGGTGGCATCTGCGGGGTAGCGGCCGACGGTCCGGATGCCGGTTCCATTCTGTGGACTTCCACCGCATGGAACAAATCTGTGGTGGCGCCCTCACCGGTATGCCTGCCCGATGGCAAAATTTTTCTGACAGCCGGGTACGGTGCCGGAAGCATGGTTTTGCAGCTTGAAGTATCGGGTGGTACCTTTACCGTAAAAATGATCGACCAGTATCTTCCGGCCGAGGGATTGGCCTGTGAGCAACAAACTCCGCTCTATTATAAGGGCTTCCTGATCGGGATTGCACCGAAAGATGCCGGCGCATTGCGCAACCAGATGATCTGTGTAAATCCGGGAAATTGCCGGGTCCCGGTTTGGACCAGCGGATCGGAAGCAAGATTTGGACTGGGGCCATACCTGATTGCTGATAATAAAATGTTTATTTTGAACGACGATGGTGTGCTGACCATCGTAAAACCGGATGTCAAAAAGTACATCCAGATCGACCAGATCCAGCTTTTCGAAGGGCAGGACGCCTGGGCGCCGATAGCCGTGGCCGACGGATATATGGTTCTGCGCGATTCGAAACGGATGATTGCGATGAAAATGAAAACGGAATAAAGGAGTTAAATTGATGAATAGAAAACTGATCCTATTGATATTACTGGCTTTAGCGGTAGTGATCGTGGTATTGGTTGTTACGGATACCCTGAATTCACGGCCCGACAAACGCCCGGCCAATCCGTATGAGTATTCAGTGGACCCCTTTAAATCGGTGGATTCCACTCTGGTAAAGTATACGGAAACACTCAATTTTACCTTTGGTGAGGCGGAACTTCGGGGCATTGCCTTTGCCAATGACCGGCTCTACCTGGTTGAAGATAATTTCCTGATCATTTTTACCCCCCAGGGCGAAAAGCTTGGAAAAGTTCCCCTTCCGGATTCCCCCGAATGCATAACTGTTTCATCTACTGATATTTATATCGCTTTTAAAAATTATATCGGAAAATTTACACTCGAAGGTCACCCGATAAATACCTGGAAACCATTGAACGACAGCGCCTTGATAACCAGCCTGGCCCTGTCGGACTCGCTCCTTTTTGCTGCGGATGCAGGAAACCGAAGAGTTTTGCGTTATACTACGAACGGAACGCTTCTGGGTAGTTTTACCGGAAAACGCGACACAGCCGATCTGCACGGGTTCATCATTCCAAGTCCCTATTTTGAATTGGCTGTCAACGCTTTCGGGGAGCTCTGGGTGGTTAATCCCGGCAGGCATGCTTTCGAAAATTATACCTTTGATGGCCATCTTCAGGGTTATTGGGAAAATGCTTCCATGGCGATCGACGGATTTTCGGGCTGCTGTAATCCAGCACAGATTGCCGTAATGCCCGACGGAAGGTTTGTCACCGCTGAGAAGGGAATGGTACGGATCAAAATTCACCAGGCATCGGGAGACCTGCTCGCTGTGGTGGCTCCGCCGGAATTGTTTGAAGGGGAAACCCAGGCACCAGATCTGGCGGTAGGTCCGTCTGGTATTATTTATGCCATGGATAACGAGCGCAAATTGATCAGGGTATTTGAATTAAAAAAGTAAACATGGACCGGAAAAAATTCATCAACAGTTCAGGCCGGATGATCCTTTTGGGAGGTCTGGTTTACGTGACCGGATCGATCCTGTATACCCGGAAGGTATCTGCTTCCGGCAAATATGTGTGGCAGATCGATCCTTTCAAGTGCACCCAATGCGGTCGGTGTGCCACCGAATGTGTACGTGATTTGTCGGCCGTGAAATGCGTGCATGCCTATTCGCTTTGCGGCTACTGCGACTTGTGTGGAGGCTACTTCAAGCCAAACACGCACAAGCTGAACACCGGGGCCGAGAGTCAGCTATGTCCGACCGGCGCATTAAACCGCAAATTCGTCGAGGAACCTTTCTTCGAATATACCATCGATGAAACGCTCTGCAACGCTTGCGGCAAATGTGTAAAAGGCTGTGGTTCATTTGGTAACGGGTCATTGCATCTCCAGATACGTCACGACCGATGTCAGAATTGCAACGAATGTTCCATTGCCCGAATGTGCCCTTCGAATGCCATCAGCCGGGTCCCGATCGAAACGGCCTATCTGATGAAAGGAGATTTTAAAAAGCCGGTAACCTCATCCCCGAAGTAATGAGGTGGCTGAAAATCATATTGTTCCTGTTGCCGCTGACCCTGGCATTTCCTGAGGTAAATGCGCAGCAGCGCTTTCCGAAACCGGAATTTCACACCCAATATACCCAGCCCACACCCACCACTCCTGAACCCCGGGGCGTTGGAATGGAATTTTTCGATGTGTTGGTGTTGTTTGTCGTATTAAGCCTCACCTCGTGGTTTGCCATCAAGAAAAGGTGGCGCAACGGGATTTTGCTTTTAACCGTTTTTTCGGCCATCTATTTCGGGTTTTACCGGAACGGATGTATTTGCACGGTGGGATCGATCCAAAATGTTGCGCTCGCCTTTGCCGATCCGAAGTATGTCATTTCCTTATATGCACTGCTATTTTTCCTGCTTCCCCTGATCTTCAGCCTGTTCTTCGGCCGGGTGTTTTGTGGAGCCGCCTGTCCGTTGGGCGCCATACAGGACCTTCTGATATACAAGCCGATAACCATCCCAGCCTGGCTCCGTAAAACCCTTGGATTTATCCCTTACCTGTACCTCGGGCTGGCCGTTTTATATGCTGCCACGGGAACCGAATTCATTATTTGCCGGTATGATCCGTTTATCGGGATATATCGGATGAACGGACCGCACCTGATGATTTATCTGGGAATTGCATTTTTACTGATGGGATTGTTTGTCGCCCGGCCCTATTGCCGTTTCATTTGCCCCTATGGTGCCATCCTGAATGTTTTTTCGCGGTTCAGCCGGCGACATCTTTCGATATTTCCGACCAAATGCATTCAATGTAAACTATGTACGACCTCCTGCCCGTTTGAAGCGATCGATTTCCCGGATGAAGAGGCGACGGCGCCGGATGTCAAAACCAATACCCGGAAATTTATCCTTTACCTGGCGCTGATACCGGTGCTGATGATTGCCGGTGCCTGGATCGGATCGAAATCCCATGTTTTCCTATCGCGGGCGCATCCGGATGTTTACCTGGCCGAAATCCTCGTTTCGCATCCTGAGCTTAAGGCAGATACCAAAAATATTGATGTCCAGACTTTCCTCGCATCGGGAAAATCAATGGAAACCCTGGTGGCCGAGGCACAGGTTATACGCGACAAATTCCTTACCGGGAGTATGTTACTGGGAGCATTTCTGGGATTAGTGATCGCCTTAATGGCCATGAACCAGGTTATTTTTCGCCGGAAAACCGATTATCAGGCCAACAAGGGCACGTGTGTCAGTTGTGCAAGATGTTTGGACTACTGCCCGGTGAAGTGAAAAACCAGAGGACTTTAAGTCGAAAAGATGCAAGGGAGTTAAGTCAAGAAAAGTTAAAATATTGTAAATGCGGAATAGTCAAGATAATATAAAGCTAGTGTCAAATCTGATCACTGCATCAGGCATTTTCTGCCTGGCACTAGCCCTGCTGTTGCTCCTTAACTACTGGCATATCCGGCAGAATAAGCCACTGGATACCGAAGCGATGAAATCGCTAGTTCAGCAGTTCCAGGCGGATCCGGCCTCTGAATCCCTGAAAAAGGAGATTCGGAGTCTTGATCTGCTGGCCCGTAAAGCCTTCTTTACCAGCAACTGGCAAGTAAAAACAGGGGCATTCCTCTTATTACTAGGCGGCATCGTTTTTGCTACCCTGCTCAGGATTTATCAAACCCTGAAGGCCCGTATCCTCGAGCCTTTAATTGAAGGAGTGGATTCAAATATGACACGATTATTATCACAACGCTGGATACTCATTACCGGGGGTGTACTGCTCACCTCCGCACTAACAGCATCCTTCCTGACTACGGATTATCTGAAGTTTTATGAAGAAACCGGCAGTGTGGTGCAGGCGCCCGTGGAAAGTACGGTGAAGGTGGCGGCGGTGGATGAAGGGGGGAAGAGTTTAGGAGGGGAGGAGTTTAGGAGTTTAGATGGTGAGGAAGGGAAGAGTTTAGGAGGGGAGGAGGTGAAGAGTTTAGGAGGGGAGGAGTTTAGGAGTTTAGATGGTGAGGAGGGGAAGAACAGTGAGGGTGACAAAAGCGTTGTCATCCCGACGAAAGTCGGGACCCCGTCCCTTACCACGAATGCTTCAGTCGGGACCCCGTCCCTTACCACGAACGCTTCAGCGGGGACCCCGTCCCCAACCACGAATGCTTCAGCCGGCTCTGCCATCCCGGCCGACTACCTAAAGAATCACCCCTCGTTCCGGGGTCCTTTCGGACAGGGAGTTTCGTACCATACCGGCATTCCGGTGGACTGGGACGGACCTTCGGGGAAAAATATCAAATGGAAGATTGAGCTGAAGAAAAAAGGATATAATTCGCCGGTAATCTGGGGTGATAAGCTCTTTATCGCCGGAGCCGACAATGATTCCAGAGTGGTATATTGCTACAACAGGCTGGATGGCAAACTATTATGGGAACATGATGCCAAAAACATTACCGGTTCACCGGTGATCGCACCCAAAGTGGCGTCAGACACCGGTTTATCGGCCCCGAGTGTGGCTACCGACGGGCAGCACGTTTATGCCATCTTTGCTACTGGTGATATTGTGGCTACTGATTTGGACGGCAAACGGATCTGGGCGAAAAACCTGACCGTCCCCGACAATCATTACGGTCACTCCTCCTCTCTGATCTGCTGGAAGGATAAGGTTATCGTGCAATTCGACACGAACAAAACGGCCCAGCTGATCGCACTGAACAGCCTTACCGGAGATATTACCTGGCTCACCCCGCGTAAATCCAAAATCTCCTGGTCATCACCGATGCTGGCCACGATCGATGGAAAGGTACAGATCATCACCACCTCCTCCCCAACCGTCGCCGGCTATGACTTTGAAACCGGCAAACAAGTCTGGTCGATCGATTGCTTATCCGGGGAAGTGGGGCCATCAGCCGCCTATGCCGACGGACTGGTTTATGCCGCCAATGAGTATGCTACCCTGGCAGCCATCAAACCGGGCACTCCCTCCACTATTGTATGGCAGGCTGATGAATACTTGCCCGAAGCAGCGAGCCCTGCGGTTAGCAACGGCCTGCTGTTTGTCGCAACCAGTTATGGGGTTTTCGTTTGTTATGATGCCAAAACCGGCACAAAACTCTGGGAAAAGGAGTTTGGACAGGGATTCTATGGTTCACCGATGATTGTTGAAGGGAAGGTTTATATTATGGAGCGCAACGGACTGATGCATATTTTCAAGGTCGACCGCACCCTCACCAGTTTGGGTGATCCGGCACTCGGTGAAAAGTCGGTGGTAACGCCCGCCTTTGCCGATGGAGCGATTTATCTGAAAGGGGAGAAGAATTTGTATTGCATAGCAAAGTAAAGCTAATGTGATAATGTGTTAATGTGATAATGGGTTGATGTGATAATGGGTTGATGGGTTAGGGACGGGGTACAGATTGGATTAAATGACAGATTTTACTATAGATATAGCTTCGATTTTAGCGTTTACGGGCACGGGCCGGGAAGCGGTTATCCCTGTATTGCAGGCGATCCAGAAGAAGTACAATTATCTTCCGGAGGAGGCGCTGCGGGAGGTTTGTGAGCATAGCGGAATCACGCCGGATCAGATTATCGGGGTGGCGAGTTTTTATTCGCAGTTCCGACTGAAACCGGTTGGGAAACACATGATCCGCGTTTGCGTGGGCACCGCCTGCCATGTGAAGGGCGCGTCGTTGATTTTCGATGCTTTGCACCGGGAGCTCAAACTCAAGGGAGATGAGGAGACGGATGCCGACGGATTGTTTACGATTGAGAAGGTGAGTTGTCTGGGTTGTTGTACGCTCGCTCCAGTGGTTCAGATTGACGGAATCACTTACGGGCATGTGGCGCCGGACCAGGCAGGGAAAATCCTGGAAGACTTTAAAGCAAAAGACGGTAAAACGGTCAGAAAAGCATTCAGAACCGGCGAGGGTACGGATATTGAGGGGGAGATCAGGATAGGCCTGGGTTCGTGCTGTGTGGCCAGCGGAAGTGAAGCGATCCGGGCGGCGGTTGAAGAGACCGTGCACGACAACGGATTGCGGGTGAGCCTGAAATCGGTGGGTTGCGTGGGCATGTGCCACCAGGTTCCTCTGATGGAGATTGTCCCGGCTAAGGGAGAGCCGATTCTGTATACTCAGGTGGATCCGAATGACGTAAAAAGCATCATCGAAAAGCATTTTAACCCGCCATCCTTACTTAAAAAATTAAGTGTCAAAACGTTAAATCTGATTGGAAATATCCAGAACGATAACCAGTGGGCGGGCATTGAGCGCTATTCCTCCGACGTGAGGGAAAAACATATCACCTCGTTTCTGGGTCGGCAGGTACCCATTGCCACCGAGTTCCGGGGAATCATCAATCCACTTGATCTTCAGGAATATAAAAATCGGGAAGGCTTTGTAGCCTTGCAGAAATGTCTTTTCGGAATGGCACCTGGTGAAGTGGTGCAGGAGATTCAGTTAAGCGCGGTGCGAGGTCGCGGAGGAGCGGGCTTTCCGTCGGGACGCAAATGGGAACTGGTTGCCCGGCAGGAATCTAAGGTCAAGTATGTGATTTGCAATGGGGATGAGGGAGATCCGGGAGCCTTCATGGACCGGATGCTTCTCGAATCGTATCCATACCGGGTGATCGAGGGGATGCTCATTGCCGGATATGCCGTGGGAGCAACAACCGGGTATTTTTATATCCGGGCCGAATATCCGCTGGCGGTTAAACGGATCGGTGAAGCGCTGCAGATTTGCCGGGATGCCGGAATTATCGGTAAAAATATTTTCGGAAGCAACTTTTCGTTTGAGGTAATACTCTATGAGGGTGCGGGAGCATTCGTATGCGGAGAAGAAACCGCCCTGATGGCATCTATCGAAGGGAACAGGGGGTTTCCGACCCAGCGGCCACCCTATCCGGCAGAATCCGGTTTGTGGGGAGCGCCGACCCTGGTGAACAACACCGAAACGCTGGCCCTGATTTCCTGGATCATCCGCAAGGGATCCAGCGCGTTCAATCAGCTGGGTACAGAAAAGAGCAAGGGTACCAAAGTTTTTGCTCTGGCCGGAAAAATCAACCGGGGCGGACTAATCGAAGTTCCGATGGGAATCACGATCCGGGAAATCGTGGAAGACATTGGCGGGGGGATAGCCAATGGGCGACAGTTCAAGGCCATCCAGATCGGTGGACCTTCGGGCGGATGTATTCCGGCCTCGCTTGCAGATACACCCATCGATTTTGAATCCATGGCATCGCTTGGAGCCATGATGGGCTCCGGTGGAATGGTGGTATTGGATGATAGCGACTGCATGGTAGATATGGCCCGTTACTTCCTGTCGTTCACCCAGAAAGAATCCTGTGGAAAATGCACCTTCTGTCGTATCGGCACACGCAGGATGCTGGATATCCTCGACCGACTGTGTGCCGGTAAGGGCAAAGCGAGCGATCTGGTGGAACTGGAGAAACTGGCCGGATGGACCAAAAAGGGAAGTTTATGCGGATTGGGCCAAACGGCACCGAATCCGGTACTTACCACACTCACCTACTTCAGGGAAGAATATGAGGCTCACCTGGCCGGGCATTGTCCGACGGGCAAATGCGTGGATCTCATCAAATATACTATCAACGATAAGTGTATTGGATGCACTTTGTGTGCACAAAAATGTCCGGTTGACGCCATTGAATTCCGGCCTCACGAACAACATGAAATCGATCTGGAGAAATGCATCAAATGCGATACCTGCCGGCTGGTTTGTCCGGTTGATGCCGTAATTAAAGCCTGAAACAAAAATGATCGAACTCACCATAAACGGAAATAAACTGAGCATCGAAAACGGAACCACCGTTCTGGATGCAGCCAGTCAGCTGGGTATCAGTATTCCTACCATGTGTCACAACGGCGATCTCCCCCACTTCACCACCTGCATGATCTGTTTGGTTAAAGATAAAAGCAACGGTAAATTATTCACCTCCTGCTCGGTAAAAGCTACCGAAGGCATGGAGATCATTACCCTGGATGAGGAGATCCGCGAGGCCCGCAAAACGGCACTCGACCTGCTGTTGAGTGACCATGTGGGCGACTGTGAAGCCCCATGCCAGTTGAGTTGTCCGGCCCACATGGATATACCGATGATGAACCATTTGCTGGCAGCCGGAAAATTCGAAGAGGCCTATGATATTGTCATTCAAGATATTCCATTGCCTTCCATCCTCGGCCGGATTTGCCCGGCACCCTGCGAGGGGGCCTGTCGGAGAAAATCGGTTGATGAGGCGGTGTCGATTTGTTTGTTGAAGAGGGCTGCGGGGGATTACGTGGTTGGGGAGGAGGGTCCCGACATAAGCATTCGTGGTCAGGGAGGGGGTCCTCGCGTTCGCGAGGATGACAACTCTCCGATCAGCGTTTCGGCTGAGGGAGGGGGTCCTCGCGTAAGCATTCGTGGTCAGGGACGGGGTCCTCGCGTTCGCGAGGATGACAACTCTCCGAGGGTGATTTTAACGACTGCCGACTGCCAACTGCCGACTGCCAACTGCCCCCTGCCGACTGCCAACTGCCCCCTGCCTCATGTGGCGGTGATTGGCTCCGGGCCGCACGGCCTATCGGCGGCGTGGTTTTTACGGTCGTTCGGGTACCATTGCACGATTTTTGAAAGCAGTGCACTGCCAGGTGGCGCACTACGATATTCCATTCCACGGGAAAAACTTCCGCTTGATATTTTAGAATATGAGATTGAGCGCATCAGGCAATCAGGGGTTTTGTTTGAAATGAATTCCGAAATCACGCCTGCCCGACTGGTTGAGCTCCAGCATCAGTTTGATGCCGTGATACTTCCTTTGGATAAGGCACCCAAGATGGCCATTAAGGCATCTGCACTGGGAAAAGAAGCAGCCTGGAAGGTGAGGCAAAAACTGACCGGGGAGCCGGAAACCGGAGAACCGCGCCAGTTTAATTCACGGTTTGGTCGACTTCAGGAGCCTGAAGCAACCGAATACCTGAAGGAATCTATTTTAGGAAACCGGATCGAGCCCGCTGCAGGGATTTCGGAAGGAATGAGCCGGGAAGAAGTGATGAATGAGGCTGCGCGATGTTTGCACTGTGAGTGCCGGAAGGCGGACAACTGTTTGCTCAGGATCCATTCGCACCAATACGGTGCAGAGCAAAAACGTTTTCAAGGGCCTGACAGAAAGTTGATTACCAAGCAATTTCAGCATGACATTGTTGTATATGAACCGCAGAAATGCATCAAATGCAGCATCTGTATCAGGATCACGCAAAAAAATCAGGAGGCGCTGGGCCTCACTTTTATTGGCCGGGGTTTCGATGTGGTAGTGGGCGTACCCTTCAGTGAATCGATACGGGAAGGTCTCACGTCTACTGCCGAAGAAGCTGCCGATGCGTGCCCTACCGGTGCGTTGGCGAGGAAAGGAGGAAAGGTGAAATGAGAGCGTTGATATTAGGGGTGATGCTAGTGGTGAGCGGGGGGGTCCCGACTTTAGTCGGGATGACAGAAGAAGGTGCGGTGGTGGGCGGGGGGGTGCCCACATTAATAGGGGTGAAAAAAAAAAAAAATAATTTAGAAAGGGGGGAAAAAGCGCATTCCAGATAAAATAAATAATAATTAACAAATAAAGT
>JBBQOG010000054.1:0-12444 GCA_038330665.1 Bacteroidales bacterium | reverse complement strand
CTGGTTTCCGTTTATAAACATAATAAGGAGTTATTCAAAAAGATCGGCGACCGTGTAAAAGCCGGTGAAGTGATCGCCACTGTTGGAAATACTGGCGAACTGACTTCTGGACCCCATCTGCACTTTGAATTGTGGCACCTGGGGAAACCGCTTAATCCCGAACATTTTATCGCATTTGAATAATGAAGCGGATAGCCATACTGGGATCTACCGGCTCCATCGGAAAGCAAACTCTTGAAGTGATTGCCAATCATCCGCTGGAATTTCGTGTGGAAGTGCTAACCGCAAAATCAAATCACTGCCTCCTGATCGAACAGGCTGCCCGGTTTCTGCCCTCCTTTGTGGTGATTACCGATACCGAACATCTCGATACCGTTAGCAAGGGGCTGGAAGGGTTGCCGGTGAAAGTACTGGGTGGACAGGAAGCCCTCTCAGAAGTGGTTTCGGGCGATGGTGTGGATATGGTCGTGGCCGCCATGGTCGGGTTTTCCGGTCTGATCCCGGTGGTTCAGGCCATCAAGTCGGGTAAGCAGATCGCGCTGGCCAATAAGGAAACCCTGGTGGTGGCCGGTGAACTGGTGACCCGTCTTGCCAGGGATTATCACGTCGACCTTTTGCCGGTGGATTCCGAACACTCAGCCATTTTTCAGTGCCTGACCGGCGAGCAACATGCTGAAATTGAAAAGATTTATATCACCGCCTCAGGGGGTCCGTTCCGGAACCTCGATGCTGCCGCTCTCGAGAAGGTGACCCGTTATGAGGCCCTGAACCATCCTACCTGGAATATGGGAGCCAAAATTACCATCGATTCGGCAACCCTCATGAATAAAGGGCTGGAAGTGATCGAAGCCCGATGGTTATTTAACCTGAAACCGGATCAGATCGATGTAATCGTTCATCCTCAGTCGATCGTGCATTCCCTCGTCCAGTTCTGCGACGGGTCCATCAAGGCACAGCTCGGCCTGCCGGATATGCGACTTCCAATCCTTTATGCCATGAGCTTCCCGAAAAGGATTAACAGCCTGTTTCCGAGATTTTCCTTTACCGATTATCCGAACCTTACCTTCGAAGCCCCCGATCCCATCCGTTTTCCGAACCTGGCCATTGCCCTGGAAGTGATGCGGAAGGGCGGCAATATGCCCTGTATCATGAACGCCGCTAACGAGGTGGCTGTGCATGCATTCTTGAATGGAAAGGTTGGTTTTTACGGAATGACAAAAATTATTGAAAAGACCCTCTCTATGGCAACATTTTTGCCGGTTGCAGATTTAGCTGAATATATTGAATCGGACCGCGAAGCACGGTCAATTGCCTTATCATTTGTTAAATAAGATTAATACATGGACATCCTGATCAAAGCCGCCCAACTCCTGCTTAGCCTCTCTTTACTGGTGATCATTCATGAGTTCGGACATTTTATTTTTGCCCGCATTTTCAAAACCAGAGTGGAAAAATTTTATCTCTTTTTCAACCCCTGGTTCTCCCTGTTTAAAATTAAAAGGGGCGATACCGAATATGGCATAGGGTGGCTGCCTCTTGGCGGATACGTGAAAATTGCCGGGATGATCGATGAATCCATGGACAAGGAAGCGATGAAACTTCCCCCCCAGCCTTGGGAATTCCGGTCGAAACCATCCGGTCAGCGTCTGCTGATTATGCTCGGAGGAGTGATGTTCAATATCCTCTTTGCTTTCCTGATCTATTCCATGATCCTCTTTGCCTGGGGCGAGAAATACCTTCCCACCCAAAATGTGAAGTACGGAATCATCTGCGATACACTTGCCCTGAATATAGGCCTTCAGCAAGGCGATAAAATCCTTTCGATCGATAATCATCAGGTGGAGGATTTTCGGGATGTAGTACCCGAAATCGTATATAAAGGAGCCAAAACCATTCAGGTCGACCGTAATGGACAACACGTTGATGTCCAGGTTCCATCTGATTTTGTTAAACAGTTCATCGAGAAGAAAAGCTTTATTTATTATGCTTACCCGTTTGTAGCGCGGGATTTCATTAAGGGTTACCCGGCTCAGGAATCCGGAATACAGGTGAACGACCGCATCATGGGAATCAATGGACAGGAGTACCCGTTCTTCGATCTCTTTGTGATGGAGATTAAAAAGCATACGGGCGATTCGGTAACCATCGATGTGGAGCGGAACGGTCAACGGTTTGCTTTCCCGATGGTGGTTCCCGAAGATGGAAAAATCGGCATTTACCCACAAGACCCGAAGTCTTTCTTTCAGCTTAAAGAGATCCATTATGGATTCTTTGCCGCCTTTCCCGCCGGGGTTAAAAAGGGAATCTCCACCATATCTTCTTACCTGAAAGACCTTAAACTGCTCTTTAGCCCTGAAACCAAGGCGTACAAATCACTTGGCGGATTTATCGCCATAGGGAACATCTTTCCTTCGATCTGGAACTGGCAGATTTTCTGGAATATGACCGCATTCCTTTCGATCATGCTAGCCGTACTGAATATTCTTCCGATCCCGGCTCTCGATGGTGGGCACGTCTTCTTTCTACTTTATGAGATTATCACCGGAAGAAAACCGAATGAGAAATTCATGGAGTATGCACAGATCGTAGGGATGCTGCTGCTGCTCGCTCTCGTTCTCTATGCGAATGGCAACGACATATTGCGACTGTTTCATAAATAGGTAATCAGCTATTTTCCTTACCTTTGTGTGGTCCCCATTTTTACTAAATTACTGCAGAAATGAAAACAAAATCATTTTTTCTTGCGCTGACCGCCTTCCTGGCAGTCGGTCTCAGTTCTTGTAAAAACGGGCAGATTTCATTACCGCCCTGCACCGGGAGACCCGGAGAAGTGCTGATCGTGATGGCGGACGACCTCTACAAAAGTTCAGCTGGAGATTCGCTGATTGCCGCATTCACACAGGAGGAGCCTGCCCTGCCACAAACCGGCATGGAGGGTGCCGAGGCGATGTTCAATGTACTGCATCTTCCACCGGCTGGACTCACCAATACCATCCGTCCGGCACGGAACCTGATGATCGTGCAGGTCGGACCGAAATTCCCGATGGCAGAGGTCAAGGTGTACAAAGATTATTGGGCACAGGACCAGTTACTGATCTTTTTAAACGCCCCTGATGCCGATCAGCTGAAAACCCTGATCAACGAAAATACCACAAACCTGGTCGAGACCCTGAGAAATGAAGAGGTCAACAGGCAGATGGCCTATAACCTGAAATACCGGAATGAGGACCTTTACCAGAAAATACTCCGCGAAAAGGATATCGAGGCCAGCTTCCCCAAAGGGTATGAAGTTCTGGTGGACACCGGAAATTTCATGTGGATACAATATGCTCCGCCGGATATTACCCTCGGGGTTCTGATCTGGACCTATCCCTATACTTCCGAAAAGCAACTCGAGCCCAAGGAATTGCAGTCGTTCGACGACGCATTCCTTAAAACAAGGGTGCCCGGACCTTCTGGCCCGGGAAAAGAATCTTATATGAGTATCGTTCCCAACATGGATGTGGTCACCCGATCTTTTCAAATGAATGGGAATTTTGTCCGCGAAACCAGAGGACTTTGGGAAGTTAAAATCGATTTTATGGGTGGACCCTTTATTGCATGGACCTTTGTGGATGAAAAGCGGAACCGGTTGGTCACAGCCTTCGGATTTGTATATGCTCCCAAAATCGATAAACGCGATCAGGTCCGAAAACTCGAAAGTATCCTGAAAACAATCGATTTTCCGGATCAGGTTAAATAATCAAACAACTGATTTCTTAACTGTGGGATAAATCCGGCTTCCCGGATGGCTTCCTGCATACCTGCGGAATCCATTTTATTCTGGGCTCCGGCCGCAGATACTACATTCTCTTCAATCATCACCGATCCGAAATCATCCGCTCCCGCATGCAGGCATATCTGCCCCGCCGTTTTCCCTACAGTGAGCCATGAGGCCTGGATATGACTGATATTGGTCAGAACGATCCTCGAAATGGCCAGTAATCGTATGTATTGCCTGATATCTACCGTATTGCGGATGTTCATCTGTTCCCTCAGCACGGTTCCCTCATCCATGAACGGCCAGGGGACAAAATTCAGGAAGCCACGGCTGTCAGCGGGTTTTTCGGCCTGAAGGTCACGGATCCGAATCAGGTGCTCGATCCGTTCAGAAGGCGTTTCTACATGTCCGAACATCATCGTGGCCGAGGTGGGCAGCTTCATCCGGTGTGCAACCCGCATCACTTCCAGCCAATCTTCTGTACCACATTTCCCTTTGGATACGATTCCCCGAACCCGGTCAACCAGGATCTCAGCTCCGGCACCGGGCAGCGAATCCAACCCGGCTTTCCTCAACTCGGTGAGCACAGTGTAAAAATCAGTTTTCTCCATGCGCGACAGGTGAACAATCTCAGGGGGACCCAGCGCATGAAGCTTTAGAGTTGGGTATTCACTTTTCAGCGTACTGAAAAGGTGGGTATAAAAATCAAGCCCCAGTGTCGGATGCATCCCTCCCTGCAACAACAACTGACTCCCGCCCAGCTTGAAAAGGGTATCAATTTTCTCGCGATATTGATCCAGAGTGGTGATGTAAGCATCCTCATCCTGACTCCGCCGGCAAAAATTGCAGAACTTGCAGAAGGACACACACACATTGGTGATATTAACATTACGGTCGATGATCCACGTAACCGTGCGACCGGGATGAAGTTTCTGCCGGATCGCATAAGCCGTTTCCATTAATTCTCCGTCGCCGGCATGTTCATAAAGGAACAACCCCTCCGCGGGAAGAAGCGACTGGCCATGGTAAGCCTTTTGCAATAAATCAGTTGTATTGAACATCCGGGTATGGTTCTGCCGGCGCAATTTAGGCTAATTGTCAGGCTCTCCCATCCGTTTGGGTCAGATTTTTTTAACTTTACACGCTAAATTTTATCTATTACCTTATGTTGCTGTATAATTGCGATCTCATTCTTCCCGCTCAAAACCGGATTCTCCTGTTCAGCAGCCCGGATGAGGTTCGCAAGCAGGACTGGCCTTCCGCCGAAAAGGAGTACATCAGCCTCTGTCTGGATAACCAGCAGAAATTAATTCTTGTTAACAAGCTTAGCCAGTTTGATCTGATCCTTATTCCGGACCTTTCGAAAGATGCGGATACAATTCTCGAAAGCTGGAGGTCGTACGGATTTGATATCCATGATATCGCATGTAAGAACAAATGGTCCGAAATGGTGATGGTCGATTATACCGGCCGCCCGGAATGGACCGAAGCGGTCGCTGAAGGTATTTCTCTGAGCAATTATCAGTTTCTGAAGTACTTCACTAAAGTCGACGAAAAGAAACATTCCTTTCAAAGACTTGGAATTTATCAGGCCGATACGGCCATGATCAGACGTCTGAATGCGCGCGCTCATGCGGTTGGTATCTCCCGGGATCTGGTGAATGAACCGGTTTCTTACCTGAATGCACCGCAGCTGGCGGATGATCTCACTACCCTCTGTCAGGGGAGCGGAATCGCGGTCGAAGTGTTGGATAAAACCCAGATCGAATCCCTCAGGATGGGCGGACTGCTCGCGGTAAACCGCGGAAGTATTGACCCCCCGCGCTTTATTATACTAAGCTGGGAACCCGAAAATTGTGTGAATGAAGCACCCCTGGTCCTGGTGGGCAAAGGGGTAACTTTCGATACCGGCGGACTGAGCCTGAAACCCACGTCCGGAAGTATGGACGAGATGAAATGCGACATGGCCGGCGCGGCTGCAGTAGCCGGAACGATAATCGGGATGGCCCGGCTGAATTTGCCGGTCCGAACCATCGGCCTGATTCCAGCCACCGATAACCGGCCCGACGGAAATGCCTATGCACCGGGTGATGTGATCCGGATGCATAACAATACCACCGTTGAAGTGCTTAACTGCGATGCGGAAGGACGGCTGATTCTCGCCGATGCCCTGAGCTATGCTTCCCGATACGAACCGGAACTGGTTATCGACCTGGCCACCCTCACAGGTTCCGCCCAAATGGCGATCGGCTCACAGGGCTCCGTCATTATGGGGACCGCACCGGACGAAACTTTCGATAAACTGATCCGCGCGGGATTTTCTGTTCATGAACGGCTGGTGAGGTTTCCGCTCTGGGATGATTATGCCAAATTGCTGGAATCCGAGATTGCCGATGTCAAAAATATCGGCGGAAAAATGGCAGGCGCCATCACCGCAGGAAAATTTCTCCAGCGATTCACCGGATATCCCTGGATCCATATCGATATTGCCGGACCGGCCTTTTTAACCATCCGCGAAAGCTACCGCGGAATCGGGGGCACCGGTACCGGGGTCAGACTACTACTGGATTTCATTATAAAATATTATCAACTGTAAGAATATTATATGGACGAAAACAAGATAAGGGTAGGGATTACCCAGGGTGATATTAACGGAATCGGCTATGAGGTGATTATCAAGGCCCTGATGGATCCAAGGATCCTGGACGTTTGTACACCGGTGGTATACGGTTCACCAAAAGTGCTGGCCTACCATCGCAAAGCACTGAATATCCCCAATTTCAGCCTGAACAGCGTGGCAACCGCTCGCGAAGCCAACCCCCGCCGGGCTAATCTGATCAATTGTCTTGACGACAATGCCCGGGTCGAACTGGGTAAGGCATCAGGATATGCCGGGGAGGCGGCTTTTATCGCACTGGAAATGGCCGTTTCCGACCTGTCCGAACATCAGATCGACTTGCTGGTGACTGCGCCGATCAATAAATACACCATTCAAAGCAAGGATTTCAACTTTGCCGGCCATACCGAATATCTGCAGGAGAAGCTCGGTTCCAGCGAGGTACTGATGCTCATGGTCAGCGAGTATCTGAAAGTGGGAGTGGTCACAGGGCATATCCCGCTCTCTCAGGTTCCGGCGGCTATCACTACGGATCTTCTATTATCAAAACTTCGCTTGCTGGATGATTCGCTTCGTCGTGATTTTGATATCGGGACCCCACGGATTGCCGTGCTCGGCTTGAATCCGCACTCAGGCGACCAGGGATTACTGGGGCCCGAAGAGGAAGAAATTATCAAGCCTGCGCTGGAAATGGCCCGTAAGGAAAATATTATGGCACTCGGACCTTACGCCGCAGATGGATATTTCGGATCCGGTCTCTATCAGAAATTTGATGCCGTACTTGCCATGTACCACGACCAGGGACTGGCTCCTTTCAAGGCACTTTCCTTTGATACCGGCGTGAATTATACCGCCGGCCTGCCTTATGTCAGAACCTCTCCTTCGCATGGTACCGCCTACGAAATTGCCGGTCTCGATAAGGCCAGCGCGGATTCTATGCGCCAGGCGATTTATATGGCTGTCGATATTTATAAAGCTCGCAAGGCTAATCGCGAGCTTCAAAAGAATGCGCTCGGAGCCCAATAGTTAGAAGTCAGGTTAATATGGCAATATACGAGTATTTTTCAGGGAAACTGGTTGAACTGACGCCTGCCATCGCGGTGATTGACCAGGGTGGTATCGGGTACCTGATCCAGATTTCACTGCAGACCTATACCACCCTGCGTGGCAAAGAGCAGGCCATACTCCTGGTTGAGGAGGTAATCAGGGAGGATTCCCATACCCTTTATGGATTCGCTTCGGCCGAAGAACGGGAAATGTTCAGGCTCCTGATTACGGTCAGCGGAATCGGTCCTAATACGGCCCGTATGATGTTGTCGTCACTCACCACACCGGATATCCGCCGGGCGGTTCAAACCGATAATGCCGCAGTATTGAAGTCGGTCAAAGGGGTAGGCATCAAAACGGCACAACGCGTAATTATTGATCTGAGAGATAAAATCGGCAAAACGGAAGAAGCCGGGGGTATTTTGCCTGGTCAGGGCAATACCTCAAAAAATGAAGCGTTATCTGCTTTAGTTATGCTTGGCTTCGGTCGTAATGATTCGGTCAGGGTGTTAGACCTGATCCTTAAGGAAAGCGCGTCAACAGGGGCCGAAGATTTAGTCAAGCAGGCTTTGAAAAAACTTTAATAGCTTCACGGGATTCTCTATGCAGTATAGACCTTCGCTTCAAAAACTGATCGGCCTTAATCTTTTTCTGATCTTACTCTTGCTGCCTGCAAGCCTCATGGCTCAGGTGAAAAAGGCAGACACGGGCAAGCAGGCGGCCGATAGCACACGTCGCGATTCATTGGCCCCGCTCCGGTACCCGATTCCTGTGGCTAAAGGATTCCCATCAACTTTCCAATCCTCAGGATCACCGCTGTTCCTGAAGGACCCCAAGAATCTCAGCTCCACCATCGAATACGATCCGGATAAAAATGATTATAAATTCCAGCAGAAACTTGGCGATAAACCATTCGGCGATCCCTATTTCCTGACCCCTTCGGAGTACCGGAAGTATGATTTCAACCGCTCGGTAAAGGATTACTGGAAACAACGCGTGGGGGGCGAACAATTTCAATCCCAACAAGGCCTGATCCCGAAATTGTATATTGGGGGAGAGGCTTTTGACCGGATCTTCGGTTCGAATACAATCAACATAAAACCGCAGGGGTCCGCGGAACTCATCTTCGGCGTTCAGATTAACAAGACCGATAACCCGTCACTGCCTGAGAAGGTGCGGAAGAATACCACCTTCGACTTCGATAACAAGATTCAGATGAACGTGATTGGCCAGATCGGAGACAAAATGGAGCTCGGTATCACCTATAATACGGAAGCCACCTTTGATTTTGAAAACAAAACCCGTATCGCCTATACCGGCAAGGATGATGAGATTCTCCGCAAAGTGGAAGCCGGTAACGTAAATTTGCCTCTTACCGGGTCACTCATCACGGGAAGCCAGAGCCTCTTCGGGATCAAAACCGAAATGCAATTCGGACGTCTGACGGTGACCAGCATCTTTTCCCAGCAACAAGGCAAAACGCAATCAATTGATGTTCAGGGAGGTGGAGTGGCAAATGAGTTTGAGATTCATGCAGATGAGTATGAATCAAACAAACACTTTTTCCTGTCCCATTATTTCCGGGATACGTACGATCAGGCACTGAAAAATATGCCGATCATCAATTCGGGGATCAACATTACCCGCGTGGAGGTATGGGTGACCAACCGCAACGGGAACTTTAACGAATCCAGGAACGTAGTGGCTTTTATGGACCTGGGTGAAGGGGTTTCACTTACCGGTACCAATATTTTCAATACCAGTTTTATCAAGTACCTCGGGCCGGGACGGTATCCCCGCAATGCCATTAACGACTTATATGATAACCTGGTGACCAACTATTCCGGCATCCGGGATATCGGACAGGTAAATTCGGTCCTTACTCCGCTGTCTTCCTATGGGTTTCTGGGCGGACAGGATTATGAGAAAATCGAGAATGCCCGGCGATTGACCTCCGAAGAGTACCAGTTAAGTGCCAAACTTGGATATATCTCTCTGAACCAGCAACTCGGTTCGGATGAGATTCTGGCGGTGGCCTATGAATACACCCTGGGCGGTCAGGTATACCGTGTGGGGGAATTCTCGGGTGAATTTAACAAGGATAGCAATTCCGATGCACCGGCACTGATTCTGAAATTGCTGAAAGGAACCAACCAGACCCCGCTGTTGCCCACCTGGGACCTGATGATGAAAAACATCTATTCCATCGGAGCCAGCCGACTGAACAAGGATGAGTTTGTCCTCGATGTATTGTATCAGAATGATAAAACCGGAAACGCCATAAATTATATCCCCGAAGGGGCCATTAACGGAGACCAGCTTCTCAGGGTCCTGAACCTCGATAACCTGAACTCACAACTTGATCCCCAACCGGATGGAATTTTCGACTTTGTGGACCTGATTACGGTGAATGCAACCAAGGGAAGGATTATCTTCCCGATCCTGGAGCCTTTCGGGTCCTACCTGCGAAAAAAGATCGAGGGTGGGAATCCGGATAATAAGGTCATTGCCGACCGGTATGTATTTGAGGAACTGTATGATCAGACACAGACGGTTGCCAAACAAACTGCCGAGAAGAACAAGTTCCTGATGCGGGGATCCTATAAATCTTCCTCCTCATCGGAAATCCGGTTGAATGCCACGAACATCCCTCAGGGAAGCGTGGTGGTAACCGCCGGAGGCATGAAACTGACCGAAAATTCGGATTACACGGTCGATTATACCATGGGTACCGTGAAGATCATTAACCAGGGCCTGGTGGAGTCGGGAACCCCGATCAAAATATCGCTGGAAGACCAGTCGGCTTTCGCCCTTCAATCGAAATCGATGGTGGGAACCCACTTCGAATATCGCTTCAACAAAGATATTAATGTGGGGGCCACCCTCCTTCACCTGAGCGAAAGGCCGTTGACCAATAAGGTTACCTTGGCCGATATCCCCATATCGAATACCATATGGGGTGTGAATACCAATTTCCGAAAGGAAGCACCCTGGCTTACCCGGCTGATCGACAAGCTTCCACTGATTCAGACTAAGGAAAAGTCAATCATTACTTTTAGCGGGGAATTCGCCGACCTGATTCCAGGTCACTCGCGTGTGATCAATTCGGATGCGACCAAGGAAGGGGAAGCCCTTATCGATGATTTTGAAGGAAGCGAAACCAGCTTTACCCTTAACCAGCGCCAGAACTGGGTGCTTGCCAGCACTCCCGCCGGTCAGCCGGATCTGTTTCCCGAAGCTGCCCTGAGCAATAACCTGGCCTACGGCTACAACCGTGCGAAACTGGCCTGGTACCATATCGATCCCCTGTTCCTGAGAAATAATTCTGCCACTCCGAGCTATATCGCCAATAATCCGGTTGAACAAACCAGTCAGTTTACCCGTGAAATCGAGGCTCAGGAAATATTCCCGTATAAAGAGAGCCCGCAGAATATTCCGGTATCGCTCCAGGTGCTGAACCTGGCATTCTACCCTACCGAGAAAGGTCCTTATAATTTTGATACGCGCAGTACCCTGTATTCAGCCGGTGTGAACGACCAGGGTTACCTGAAGGCACCGCAGAACCGGTGGGGTGGTCTGATGTCAAAGCTGACCACTAATGACTTTGAGGAGGCTAACGTGGAGTACCTCGAATTCTGGCTGATGGACCCGTATGTGGAGGATACAAAGAATAATATCCAGCGCGATGACAAGGATCCGTCGCTCTATTTTAACCTGGGAAATATTTCCGAGGATATTTTAAAAGACGGCCGGAAGTTTTTTGAAAACGGATTAAGTGGCGGCAATACATTGAATTACGTGGATACCACCGCCTGGGGCCGGGTTCCGGTCACCCAATCGTTTGTAAATGCTTTCGATAATGACCCGAATGCAAGGGTGCTGCAGGACGTCGGATTGGACGGACTGAGCGACAATGATGAAAAATCTTTCTTTTCCAAATATCTCGATTCCCTGCAACAGGTGGTGAGCCCGGGTGCAAAAAAATACCAGGACGCCCTCGATGACCCCTCCGGTGATAATTATCATTATTTCCGGGGCAGTGATTATGATGCCGAACAGCTGGGTATTCTTGAAAGGTATAAGAAATTCAACGGCCTCGAAGGAAACTCCCAGGCAGCTGAACAATCGAACGAACCTTATCCTACCCAGTCCACCTCTCTGCCTGATGTGGAAGATATCAACCTCGACAATACCCTTAACGAATCGGAAGCCTATTTCCAGTACAAAGTGAGCTTGCGCAAGGAAGATTTCCAGATCGGCAAGAACTTCATTACCGATGCAATCGTCGGGAAAAATGATCTGGGAGAGCCTGTTACCTGGTATCAGTTTAAGGTTCCAATCTATGAACCTCAGAAAGTGGTGGGGAGTATTCAGGACTTTAAATCGATCCGGTTTATCAGGATGTTCGTCAGGGGATTCGGAGAAACCGCCATTATGCGTTTTGCCACGCTGGAGCTGGTCAGGGGTGAGTGGAGAAAATATAACCTGAGTTTGCTCGAGGGTGGGGAACAGCTCTCCACGCCGGAATATACCAGGGGGAAATTTGAAGTGTCTGCAGTCAGTATTGAGGAAAACGGTAACCGGTACCCGGTGAATTATGTGCTGCCTCCCGGGATTGTCCGAACCACCGATCCCTCCAACCCGCAGATGATTCAGAAAAACGAGCAGGCCATCGAACTCAAGGTAACTGATCTGGAGGATGGCGACGCCAGGGCATCCTATACCACCCAGCGCATCGATATGAGGCAATACAAGCGTCTTCGGATGTTTGTTCATGCCGAAGCAGTGGATGAAACCCAGCTGCGTGATGGCGACCTGCGTGCTTTTATCCGCATCGGATCCGATTATACCCAGAACTATTATGAATATGAGGTGCCCCTCAAACTGACCCCGCACCTCCATCCGCCGATGAGATATGACCGGGATGCACTGGCCGACCGGACCATCGTTTGGCCGGATGAAAACGGTTTCAATATCGAACTGGCGATTTTCCAGCAGATCAAGCAAGCCCGTAACGACC
>JBBQOG010000053.1:0-12550 GCA_038330665.1 Bacteroidales bacterium | reverse complement strand
GCAGGGGTTTCTGAATTAACCATGGCTGCTATAGCCAACGGCATGGCTCTTCATGGCGGAATCATCCCGGTATGCGGAACATTTTTTGTTTTTTCCGACTATATGAAACCGGCTGTCCGGTTGGCTGCGCTGATGGAACTTCAGGTGGTTTATGTATGGACGCATGATGCCTTCCGTGTAGGCGAGGATGGTCCCACACATCAACCGGTTGAACAGGAGGCTCAGATCCGGCTGATGGAAAAACTGCGGAACCATTCCGGAAAACCATCCATGCTGGTATTGCGGCCGGGGGATACTGCCGAATCCGTGGCAGCCTGGAAACTGGCTCTTTCAAACCGGAAGACCCCAACCGCCTTATTGCTCTCTCGTCAGAATATCAAGGACCTGCCTGCAACAGGACCCGCTTTAAGGTTGGAAACGGCCATGAAAGCTGCGTTTGGTGCATATGTTTTGTTGAAAACGGGGCCGGTGCCAAAAGTCATTTTGGTGGGCAACGGTTCGGAGGTTTCCACACTTGCAGACGCAGCTGTTATTTTGAAAAAGAAGCATCACCTCGACACTCAGGTGGTTTCCGCTCCTTCGGAAGGACTTTTCCGCCAGCAATCGCCGGAATATCAGCACGAGGTTATTCCACCACACTCCCTGGTTTTCGGTCTGACTGCCGGCCTTCCGGTGAATCTTCAGGGCTTGGTTGGCGCTGACGGGATTGTTTGGGGACTTAATCATTTTGGTTACTCCGCACCTGCTGAAATTTTGGATGAAAAATTCGGCTTTACCCCTAAAAATGTGGTTAAACAGGTTTTAAACCTTGTTAGGGGTCTGAATGAGCCGAATCCGTGAAGCCGAGCTGATCAGCCAGTTCCGAGATCCTGCACAGCGTGATCGTGCCTTCCGGGAGATTCTGACCAAATATCAGGAGAAACTTTATTGGCATATACGCAGGATGGTTTCAGTGCATGAGGATGCAGATGATGTATTGCAAAATACTTACATTAAAATATGGAAAGGCTTACCCGCTTTTCGTGAAACTTCAGGGTTGTTTACCTGGATGTACCGGATTGCTACCAATGAGGCTATCACATTCCTGAAAGCAAGACAGCGCGAACGTGCCATGATTGCTGATGATCCGGATGATTCCATTAAAGACAGGCTGAAGTCGGACCCCTATTTCGATGGGGATGAAGCTTTTGAGAAACTGAAAAAAGCTATTGAAACGCTGCCTCCAAAGCAAAAGACCGTTTTTGAAATGAAGTATTTCGAGGAAATGACCTACGAAGATATGGCCAAAATACTCGGTACCTCAGTTGGCGCGCTGAAAGCTTCATTTTTTCATGCCGTGCACAAGATACAGGCATCATTTGAGAACACTGATTAAACCGAATAACTTTTCATCCGTCTAATTAGCCAGAGAGGCGATAATGAACAAAGAAAATTTCATATGGGAAAAGGATGGATTTAATAAAAATCCATATTCCGTTCCGGATGGCTATTTTGCCGGATTTGCCGACCGTATGATGGAACAGCTCATGGACCCGGAAGTTGCTGCCGTGCGCGACAAAAGGAGATTAATCCGACCCTGGATGGCATGGGTATCCGGCATTGCGGCTGTTTTGTTGGTGGGCTGGTTTGGAATGCAAACCCTGTTTGTCAAACCGGTAAACGAAGCTTCCATTCAGGAAAATATTGCCTTAATGGTGGATTATTATGGGGAAGAACTGCATGAGGGTGATCTTGCAGGATATTTTGAAGATAACAAGATTGATTATAAGGGTCAGGCTTCCATTGAAGTCAATGCCCTTATTCAGTTTGAACCAAACCTTGCCGAGGAATATATTTTTGAATCGGTTGGATTTTAAAACATCTAATTATGAATATTCAAGGATGGATATTGGGTTGCATGCTGCTGTTTACCGGGTCTCTGACTGCACAGGATGATCCGTCAAGATTTCAGAATGCAATGGAGAAAATGAAGGCGGAAAGGGTATCCTTTCTAACGGATAAACTCCAACTTACCGTGGAGGAGGCTGAAAAATTCTGGCCGTTGTATAATGAGTATCTTTCCAAAAGGGAGGAGATGATGTGGGGTAAACGTGAAAAGATGCACCGGAAATTCGACCCTGACCAGCTTACTGACGAGGAGATGAATAAGATGCTGAATGACATGCTTGACCAGGAAGTTCAGCTGGCGCAGCTGAAAAAGGATTACTTCGAAAAATTAAAGATTGTTATTCCGGTACGCAAAGTTTTAAAATTGCACCGGGTGGAACAGGAGTTCATGAATCACATGTTGAACCAAATCCGGGAAAATCCAAATTCCGGCACGAGGAGAGGAAGCGGCAAGGACGGGAATTAGGCTTCTTCGTAATTATAGGTGTGGAGAAACTCCGCTGAATGAGCTATGTGCGGGTAGAGAATCTGATCCTGCTGTATAAACGGAACGACCTTCCGGTAATTTTCCAAGAGTTTCTCGATAGAGGGAGATGTTTTTGCCGGCCTGCGAAATTCCAGCGCTTGTGCGGCATTCAGCAGCTCAATACCCAAAATGGTTTCCAGGTTTTTAATAATGCGATAGGTTTTGGTGGCACCATTGGCGCCCATACTCACGTGATCTTCCTGTCCGTTGGAAGATTCAATGGAATCTACGGAGGAAGGAGAGGCAAGTTGCTTGTTCTGACTAACCAGCGATGCTGCGGTGTATTGCGGAATCATCAACCCGGAATTTAAACCCGGTTCGGCCACAAGAAATGGCGGAAGGTTGCGAGCCCCCGATAACAATTGGTAAACCCTTCTTTCTGATATATTTCCCAGTTCTGCCAGCGCGATTCCCATGAGGTCAAATGCGATGGCCAGTGGCTGACCGTGGAAGTTGCCTGCAGAAATGACCAAATCTTATTCAGGGAAGATGGTCGGATTATCTGTAACGGCATTTATTTCCCTTGCAAACACCGATAATGCGAAATCAAGCGCATCTTTTGTGGCTCCGTGCACCTGAGGGATACACCTGAATGAATACGGGTCCTGGACTTGTGTTTTCTTTCTGGAAATCAATTCACTCCCGGAAAGGTGTTTTTTAATGGCTTTAGCGGTTTCAATCTGACCGGGATGGGGACGGATTTCCTGGATCATGGCATTAAAAGGTTCGATTCTTCCATCAAAGGCATCCAGCGAAATAGCACCGATCAGGTTGGCCCAATGGAATAGACGAAATCCCTGCAGCAAACACCAGACGCCGTATGCGCTCATGAATTGGGTGCCGTTCAAAAGGGCAAGTCCTTCCTTCGCCTGCAATTCGACCGGATCCAGCTTGTGCTTCTTTAATAATTCGGCAGCCGGAACTTTGGTTTCATTCAGCCAGACTTCACCTTCACCGATCAACGGAAGGGAAAGATGAGCGAGTGGCGCCAGGTCGCCGGAGGCACCGAGTGAGCCTTGCTGATAAACAACCGGAATAATATCATTGTTGAAAAAATCAATCAATCGCATTACGGTCAGTAGCTGTACCCCGGAATGTCCGTATGAAAGTGATTGTATCTTAAGCAGCAGCATGATCTTTACAATCATTTTCGGGACCGGGTCACCCGTCCCGCAGGCATGGGACCTTACAAGATTCAATTGAAGGGTTTGCAGGTCCCGGATCGGGATGATTTTATTATGGAGCGCCCCGAAACCGGTTGTCACTCCATAGATCGGATCTGACTCTGAATTAATCTTGCGGTCGAGAAATTCACGGCACCTGACAATCTGCTTCCTGGCTTCTTCAGAAAGGACCAGTTGGGTGGGTTCGCTAATGATTTGCTGAATGTTGGCCAGACTTAGCTTCCTGGGACTGATCACATGTGTTCTCATGAATTCAGATTGTTTTTCTGATTTCTTTAGCCAGATCGGAAAATGCTACATTTACCTGCTCACCCGATGACATGTTTTTCAAGGTGGCTTTACCTGCATTTCTTTCCGTTTCGCCGATCATCACTACCAGGGGTATCTGATTCTGATTCGCATATTGCATCTGTTTTTTTATTTTGACCGGATCGGGATAAAGTTCTGAGCTGATCCCGGCGGTCCGGAGCTGATCAGCAAGAGGCTGACAAGCGGAGGCTTCTTCCGTGCCGAAATTCAGGAAAAGAACCTGAGTGCCCGACTGGGCCAGTGTCGGGAATCCATCAATTTGTTCCAGAACATCATAGATCCGGTCGGCACCAAAGGACACACCCACACCTGAAACGCCGGGCATTCCAAAGATACCGGTCAGGTCATCGTACCGTCCACCGCCACAGATGGAACCTATCTGAACATCCAATGATTTCACCTCAATGATGGCTCCAGTGTAATAATTCAGACCGCGCGCAAGTGTCAGATCGATTTCTACGGAGGATCCCAGATTGAAGGGCTGCAGGATTCTCAGCAGTTCGTCCACTTCATCCAGCCCTTGCAAGCCCATAACCGAATCTTTCAGGAAGGTTCTTAACGCGGCAATCTTTTCTTCTCCGGACCCGGCACTGCTGATGACCGGGATGAGGTGATCGATGGATTCTATGGACAAGCCTTTTGAGATCCATTCCTGCCTGACCTGGTCGATGCCAATTTTGTCAAGCTTATCAAGGGTAACCGTAAAATCGGTCAGATTATCTCCCAATCCGGAAGTTTCCGCGAGGCCGGCAAGAATTTTGCGATTGTTTATTTTAATGAGGATGTTGAGACCTAACTTTGTGAATACGTGGTCGATAATCTTGATCAGCTCGGCTTCATTCAGAAGAGAGTTGCTTCCGATCACATCGACATCACACTGATAGAATTCACGGTAGCGACCTTTCTGGGGGCGATCGGCTCTCCACACGGGTTGGATCTGGTACCGCTTGAAAGGAAAGGAGATTTCATCTTTGTGTTGAACCACAAACCGGGCAAATGGGACGGTCAGATCGTAACGTAATGCCTTTTCTGACAGTTGTGATCCCATGGCTCGGCTCACCATTGCCGAAGATGAGGGTTCATCAGTCAGCCGCTGCAACAGGTCGGGGTTGATTCCCCCGGCAAAATCACCTGAATTGAGAATTTTGAAAATGAGTTTGTCCCCTTCTTCTCCATATTTACCCGTCAGGGTATCAAGCGTTTCCATTGCCGGAGTCTCGATCGGGAGGTATCCAAACAATTGAAATACGGAGCGGATGGTATTAAAAAGATAATTACGACGCATCATCGGTATCGGACCGAAATCGCGCGTTCCCTTGGGTATAGTGGTTTTTTGATTCATAATAAGTCCCGGTTCGGCGCAAAAATAGCATAAAAAAGGGACTCGTGGAATGGCCGGGCCAAGCTTCTATCTTGAGAAACGGTATACGTAATCTGAAATACGGGTACCCATTTTGTCTTTAAAATTCCGCTCCCCGAAAGATTCCAGAAATTCCCTGACGTTTGCGGGTCCGGCGAGATGCGCCGCAGCCAGGATTCCCATACGGGTGAGGGGTATGGAATCGAAGAATATCAGCCCTACAAATTTGTCGATCGATTTTCCCATGACGGATTCATTGATCTTCAGTAAGATATCCATAGCCTTTTCCTGGTCCTGTTCGGGAAATGATGCCGGATTCAGCTTAAAATTCTCAAAAGTAATATGGCCGTAGCCGGTTGCATCCAGTGCACTTTGTCCGAACTGATACTTCCCGATAAAACCAAACTGGTTATATTCTTTCCAGTTATTGGCGGATTCATATTTGGCGAGAAGCTTCTTGAAACGGAAATATCTGACCCGGTACTGAGATTTATCCTTCTTAATAATATCATTTCGCATTTTATCCAAAAGCAGAAAAGGATTCCCGTCTGGTGGCAGATCAGGAGCCGGCAGAAGGCCGGGGACGAGCATGGCGAGTGCCAGAAGAAAAATATATTTGAATTTCATAGGACATTCTTTTTTTTAGTAACGCTTCGCAGTCCTTTTTGTTGTAAGCAGATCAGGCTGATGCGGCAAAGGTACAGATATTCTGATGATTACAAGAATATTCCGTGCAAGAATTTGTAAATGAGTAGTTTGCGTTATCTTACGGGGATTGTCACCGGATATTTTTCATTTAACCGCCTGAGAAAGAAGAATAGAAGATCATTTTGTTTCCGCTTTTTAATTTTCATGAATTCATCATAAAGTTCCGGATCCTGCATGAGTTCTATTTTGACCGATTCGCGGTTAAAGTCCATAATCTTGCCGGATTCAAAGTCAAGCAGGTATTGGCGCATCTCCTGGGTTTTTGTGGTCCGGTTGTAGGGTCTGGAATAGTAGGGGTTATAATAACCGGAATTGTAATAATTTGAATAATAGGGATCGTAGTGGGTGTCGATCACGGTAATATCAGCAATGAAGTGGCAAACTCTTCCGATGATAGGGACCCGGTTAAACTCCCCATTGTATTGAATATAAATTTTGCCATCCTGGCAATAACCCCAGATATTAGCGGTGGCCACCTCCTGGCGCGTACCAAACGCATCAAAGAACCCGATGGTTTTGTTTTTAACAAGATTTCGGTAAAAGTTGAAGTCAGTAGGATCGTCAGTTGAATTTATCCTGATAGACGGAATCGGGATATTTTCCTGTACCTGGTTGAAATTAAGATACAAACCGGAAGCAAACTGGAATTCAGGGGTATATTTCACCCTTTTTACAGAATCCACCTGACCTATTGTCGAAGAGATACTGATCAGGCTTATGAAAGCTATCATTATATAACGCATAAATTCAAAATTACTTTTTTTACTTTTAAAGATTCCAACTTTACTCATGGAAAAGTACAAAATCTATGCCGCAGGTCAGTTCGTGGATACTCGGGGGGTACTCGAGGTACGACGGCCATTTGACCAAAAATTGTTTGCGACGACGGGCCTTGCCGATTCCCGCCTGCTTAAGGAGGTTATCCTGAAGGCTAAAGCAGCTGAAGAGCCAATGAAGGCTCTTCCCGCTTATCAGCGTAGCCTGATCCTCACAAAGATTGCAGATGGCATGACCACCCACAAGGTTTTACTGGCTGAAACACTTTGTCAGGAAACCGGAAAACCCATCCGGTATGCAAAGGCAGAAGTTGAGCGTGCCATCCAGGTTTTCCGGGTGGCAGCGGAAGAGGCCCACCGGATCCCGGGTGAGTATTTGTCGATCGACTGGACGCCCGCCGGAGAGGGAAAGGAAGGATGGGTTAAGTACTTTCCGGTGGGGCTTATCGGGGCCATTTCACCTTTTAATTTTCCGCTAAACCTTTCGGCACATAAGTTGGCTCCAGCCATTGCGGCCGGTAATCCGATTATTCTGAAACCAGCCTCCCAGACACCGGTTACGGTGCTGGAATTAGCAAGAATCATCGATCAGTGCGGTTTGCCGGAAGGTGCCGTTTCAATCCTGCCTATGACCCGTGAAACCGGCAGTCTTCTTTTTTCAGATCCGGCAATCCGGTTGATCACCTTTACCGGCTCACCGGAAGTCGGCTGGAAAATGAAGGAACAGTCGGGTCGCAAAAAGGTTGTACTCGAATTGGGCGGTAATGCCGGGGTTCTGGTATCCGATTCCGCTGATCTTTCGCTGGCGGTGCAGAAATGCATACCCGGCAGCTTCTCCTATTCAGGTCAGGTTTGCATTCACGTCCAGCGAATATTCGTCCAGATGAGTGTTTTTAAGGAATTTACGGATCTGTTTATACACGAAGCCGGTAAACTGAAAAGTGGGGATCCGATGGATCCTTTGACGGATATATCTGCAATGGTAGATGAAGAAAATGCCAGGCGGGTAGAGTCATGGATTGCTGAGGCGGTCGAGGGCGGTGCGAGGGTGCTTTGCGGGGGGAAGCGGTCATGTTCCTACTTTGAACCCACCGTAATGACCGGGACCCAACCGAGAATGAAGGTTTGCGATCTGGAGATTTTTGGTCCGGTGGTATCGATAGAACCTATTATCGATATTTCCGAAGGGATTTCAAGGATCAATGATTCAAAATATGGCCTTCAGGCCGGGGTATTCACCAATCGTCTCGATGAGATGAACCAGTCGTTTGAGAAAATGGAAGTTGGAGGGGTGATTATCAATGATGTTCCGACTTTCCGCGTTGACCACATGCCTTACGGTGGGGTGAAGGAATCCGGATTCGGACGCGAAGGAGTTAAATATGCCATGATGGACATGATGGAACCTCGCATTCTCGTAAAAAATAAATAATCAATTAGTTATAAAAATTATTTCATGAAAAAACAACTATTCCTGCTCGGTTTGTCTATTTTCCTGTTGCAGGCAGGCTTTGCTCAAACGAAAAAACCGGTTGATTTCACCTTGTATGACAGTTGGAAAAGCCTGTCAGGGCAGATGGTGTCCGATGATGGTAACTGGACCTCCTGGGTGGTGAACTCCCTTCAGGGTGACGGGACGCTTTATCTCAGGGGCTGGGATGAGACCTTGAACAAAAGGGAATTCTTTCGTGGGACCCAGGCAGCTTTTTCGCCAAATTCTGATTATCTGGCCTTTAAGGTTGTTCCTCAGGCGGATTCGGTTCGCCAGGACAAGATTAAAAAGGTGAAAGCTGAAAAGATGCCCAAAGATTCACTGGGAATTTATGTCATGACGCAGGATAAATTGCTCACCTTTCCAAACGTGAAATCTTTTAAGGTGGCAGATGAATCATCCGCCTGGATGGCTTTTTTAATAGATGAAACCAAACCGGAAGCAAAACCGGAAAAGAATGACACCGCTGCATCCTCGAAGAAAAATGAAAAAGCCAAAAAGAAGCCGGAATTCAATGGTCTTCCCCTGATCGTCATGAATCCGCTGACCCGGGATTCGCAGAATTTTCCATTGGTCACCGAATATGCTTTTTCAAAACATGGGAAATGGTTGTATATGATTAGTATCAAGGAAGATTCCTTGAAAACATCAACTGTCAGAATTTTCGATACTAAAACCGGGGTATCCAAAAACATTTGGGAGCAGGAGGGGGTTTTCAAAAGCCTGACCAGTGATGAAGGAGCTACGCAACTGGTTTTTCTGTACTCGAAGGACACCGCAAAGGAAAAGAAATACAGTTTGTATTATTGGTCGGAGAAGGATAAAGAACCCCGCCTTATTGCTGCTACGGGCACTCCGGGAATGGAACCCGGCATGAGTGTAAGCGAAAATGGCAGGATCAGTTTTTCGCCAAATGGTCAGCGGTTGTTTTTCGGAACGGCCAGGACCCCTATTGCCAAGAAAGAGGAAAAGGATACCCTGCTTGCGGATGACAAGGTATCTGTCGATATCTGGCAATGGCAGGAGGATGTATTGCAAAGTATGCAGCTCAAGCAAGTTGACCGGGATCGTAAGAATTCCTATCAGGCGGTTTATAATATCAAGAAAAATCAGATGGTTCAACTGGCGGATTCCTCGTTTATCGAAAGTTATCGACTGGTACGTCAGGGCGATCTGGATATGGCACTCGGATTCTACGACGTTCCCTATCGGCTGTCAAATTCCGTAAACTACAAGAATACGAAGGACATTTATCTTACCGACCTCAATGATGGTTCTGATACCCGCCTCTTTGAAAAGGTGGAATATTCCGCACAGCTTTCGCCTTTGGGGAAATTTATGTATTGGTGGGAGCCTGTCGACAGTTCCTGGTACTGTTATGCCATTCATGATAAAACCACTGCTAACCTGACCCATGGAATAAAAGTGGATTTCACCGTGGATACGCATGATACGCCGGACGATCCGGGCAGCTATGGAATCATGGGCTGGTCGGACAATGATGAAAATTTATATCTGTATGACAAATTTGATATTTGGAAATTGGATCCTTACGGGCGGAAAGAGCCGGTTTGTGTGACCAATGGATATGGTAAGAAAAATGATCTCAGTATCCGCTACCTTTCTTTGGATCCCGAAGAAAAATTTATAGACGTTAAAATGGATAATCTGTTCAGCATCAGAAATGTAACCACTAAGAAGTCCGGTTTCTGCCGGTTTTCAATCGCCAATCCGGAAATAAGGTTGATTAACCTGGATGAGTGTGCCTATAGCCGCACCACTAAAGCAAAGAATGCAGATAAACTGATCTGGACCCGCAGTTCGGTGACAGAATTTCCGGATTTCTGGAGCAGCGATATTAATTTTGGCAAGGCCAGGAAAGTGAGCTTTGCCAATCCCCAGCAGGGTCAGTATTTATGGGCAAATGTGGAGTTAGTCGAATGGCCTGATCTGGATGGCGAGATGCACCAGGGATTATTGTATAAGCCCGAAAACCTTGATCCCGCGAAAAAGTACCCGATGATCGTTTATTTTTATGAGCGGCACTCGGATGGCCTTTATACGCATTATTATCCCAGAACCAGCGCCAGTACGGTAAATCCATTAGAATATGCTTCGAATGGATACCTGATTTTTATGCCGGACATCCATTTCAAGCTCGGGCTTCCCGGAAAATCGTTTTACACTGCGATCATGAGTGGAATCATGGATCTGAGCAAGCGTGGTTACATCGATATGAAGCATCTTGGGATTCAAGGACAGAGTTGGGGTGGTTACGGAACCGCCTATATGATCACCCAGACGGGAATTTTTGCTGCGGCATCTCCGGGAGCTCCGGTGAGCAACATGACTTCTGCGTATGGTGGAATTCGTAACGAAAGCGGAATGGTACGGCAGTTTCAGTATGAAAAGACCCAAAGCCGGATCGGTGGCAGCCTGTGGGATAAACCCGAATATTTTATTGAAAACAGTCCGTTGTTTTTTGCCGACCGGATTACCACTCCCTGTCTGATCAGGCATGATGATGGTGACGGGGCAGTGCCTTTTTCAGAAGGAGTACAGTTATTCGTGGCGCTCAGGCGTTTACAAAAGCCGGCATGGCTGATTAATTACAATGACCAGCCCCATAACCTCTCACGCCAGGCGGATAAAAAGGACTGGTCGGTACGCATGATGCAGTTCTTCGATCATTACTTAAAAGGTACACCTGCACCTGACTGGATGACCAAAGGTGTTCCCGCGGTTGACAAAAAGAGTAATCAAACGTATTACTGGAATTATACCGAGAAGTAAAAAATGTGCGTGTTCCTGTCGCTCCGGGCTGATAAAGCGGGTTTGGAAAAGCGGTTCGATTCCACTTTTGTGGAAGAGGAGGATTTTGGGCATCGGTATGTCCAGAGTGCGTTTGATTTTCCAAAATGGCCGGTAATCAGCCCGGAACAACCGGATCAGATTCGGTTAATGACTTGGGGGTTAATACCTTCATGGATCAGGGACCCGGAATCTGCTCTGAGATTCCGGATAAATACCGTTAATGCCCGTTCGGAGACCATTTTCGAGAAACCAGCCTTCCGAAAAGCCGCAGCCGACCGGCATTGCCTGGTGCTGGCCGATGGGTTTTTTGAATATCGCGAGGTTGGGGGCGCAAAGTTTCCTTATTACATAAGGGTTACCGGTGGTCGGCCATTTGCCATGGCCGGTCTTTACGAAACGTGGATCCAGCCGGAAACAGGGGAACTGATTCCCGGGTTTTCCATTATTACTACCACAGCCAATCCTTTGATGGCCTGGATTCATAACCGAAAACTGCGGATGCCGGTAATCCTTCCGGAATGTGTAGAGCGGAATTGGCTGGAGGGTGGTAAACAATTTTCAGATTTGCTCAAACCATTCCCTGAAAAGGAAATGGAAGCCTGGCCAGTTAGCCGGAGGATATCGGACCGCAAGGGTGGGGTAAAGGGGGAGGATATGCTGGAGCCGGTGGAATATCCGGAATTGTCGGATACTAAACCTTCACAGGGTCTCCTTTTTCAGGCCTGACGATCAAAGTTCAATGATTCCGCTTTCGAATTCACGATATTTTTGCGCGAGAAGGGCCAAGAGGTGACGCAGTGTATCGATTGCTTCGGAGGTATCGTCTGAGACGGTGCGTTTCTTCATTTTCATCAGCATGAAACCATAAAGGACGGTGAGGCAAACCTCGATGTCGCTGATTTTATCCTTATTGCCCATTTTCTTTCTGAAATCACCGATGTTATATATGGCATCCTCATATAATACGCGGTAATCAGAATGGTGCGGACTGTCGATCAGGCGGAAATGGAAATCGTTCAGGTCATCGACCAGTCCGACCAGGAAGGCCAGGTGGCCAGAAGAAGTGATCTGTTCGGCTTTCATCGATTCGATCAGCCCTTCGTACCACAAAAAAATATCTTTTTTTACCTGTGGTTCCACCTCGTACTGCTCTGCGATTTCATTTCTGATACGTTCAAAATCGAGGTTGTAAGCCCGGATCAGGTCTTCGATCTGCCACATGTATAAAATATACTCGGCAATATTTTCTGCTCTTTTTTGTTGGGAAACGATCATTGATAGGAAACTAAATGTCCATTTTATTAATGTCGCGGCGATCTTTTTTAGTAGGTCTGCCAGTGCCACGGTCGCGTACATAAAAGGCGCTTTCCTGGGCGATGCGTATACGGTCCAATTCTTCCTGAGGAGTTTTGTTGATTACATTCTCAGCTGCTATAGAGGCGGATCCTCTTTTTTCGAGGAGACCGGTTACCTGGTAAGTCAGGGTGAGCGGCG
>JBBQOG010000052.1:0-12774 GCA_038330665.1 Bacteroidales bacterium | reverse complement strand
CGGCGAAGATGCGGGAGGGATCGACAAATACGCTGGAGGTACTCGAACGGATGAACGGGCTTACCTATGACCGCTACAACCGGAACATCAAGGTGGATGGCGACACGCGCGTAATCATGCTGGTGAACGGGTTGGAAAAGGACCAGGAGTATATCAAGAATCTTTCGCCCGACCGGATCAAGGAGGTGGAGGTGATGCGTAATCCGGGCGGAAGGTATGCGCTCGAAGGCTACACAGCTGTGATCAATCTCATCCTGAAAAGCGATTACCGCGGTACCGAAATCATGGCACTCGAAAATGGGCTCATCGATCTGGATAACAAGGTCGACCGTGTTTTTCCAATCAATTATGCGACTCTGTCATACAATTACACCTACGACAAGTTGAATTTTTATGTGAAGGGCAACAATACCTTTAATTCCTTAAAGCTGAGCGGAACCACCGACCAGGATTATGCCAATGGTTTCAGCTTGAAATACGGTCCGCTGGGCGGTGATCCGAACCTTTCGGTATACAGTTTCAACAGCGGATATACAGCGGGTGCCGATTATTATCTGAATCCCAGGCATACCCTGAGCTTCGAAACCACTGTTTCGGCTTTTCCGGCAGCGCAATCAACCGAACAGGTCCAGGATGTGAGGCAGTATCTGAATGATTCACTGATCAATCAGTACACCTCAACGGGAACCAACCGATCGGACACCCGCGATATGTCGGGATCATTTTTCTATATTTTTAAGATCAGTGAGAAAACTAAATTGAATGCTGAATTTACGTATGACCGGTACTCCGACAGTTATACGAATAGTCTGGTCCAGAGCAATGGCTTCGAAAGGAACGAGACCGGCACCAACCGGAAAGACTTCACAAAATTCTATACGGAACTGAGTCATGACATCAACGACCGCTCCACGTTGATGGTTGGATACGGAAATACCTGGCGCAGCCTGCAAAACCGGTACTGGACCGGGACACAGCTATTCCCAGGTGAAGGGTTTACCAGCGATACGACTAATTTCGAACAGACCGAACTGCGTCATAAGCTGTATGCCTATTACTCGTTGAATCTCACCAGTAAACTGAGTTTCAAGGTCGGGGCAGCCGCGGAGTATAGCCGGCCGCGCACGGCAGAAGCCGACCACAAGTATATCATCGGTCAACCTTACCTCGATTTTAACATCGCCATACACAAGATGTTCGATGTTAAGCTGAAATACATGGCCGAAAGCTAATACCCGTCGATCAAACAAGTTACTCCGTTTACCCAGGTACTCGATCAATATACGGTAGAAACGGGGAACCCGAACCTTCGTCCCGAACTCACCCACACCATATCGGCCCGAATTCGCATCATGCAGGGATTGTTGTCGGTTGAGCCCTATTACGGGTTTTCGAATAACCGCATTAATCGGGTGATCAGTCCCTTGGATGGCAACCTTTTCCAGTATACCTACGACAATATCGGACATTTCCAAAGCCGGGGGATCAAGGGTGACTTTACGATTCCGCTCTTTAAGCAGAGCCTGATCATCAAGTCGGATTTCGATTTTTTCAGCCATAGCATTACCTACCAGGGACACGAGAATCGGGTAAAAGACTGGAATATGAATGGGCAGCTGATTTATATTCAAAAGAAATATCATACCGTTTCAGGGTTGATTTATCAAAAAGGTTTGAAGAAGGTGATCAACGCACAGGGGTACGACCTGACTAACAACGATTTCTGGCTGTTCTTCGTTCAGCAACCACTCTTTAAAAACAAACTCACTGTGATGCTGGGGTATATCCTGCCGGTCGATTTTGGAGTTAACTATCACCAGGGGAGCTATATCAATACCGATCAATATATCAGCAGCAGTTTTTATGACATCAGCTTGCTGAAGAATATGTTGCTGGTAAATATCACCTATCGGTTCAACCAGGGCAAGAGTGTCCGTAACATCGAAAAGGAAGTGAAAACCGAAGTTGAGCGGCAGTCGAAGAAGATTTTTTAGTTGGATGCGTTGTTGGCCGGTCGATCTTCATTTTGCAATCAATTGTTGTAATTGATGCTGAGTATCTTCCACCGCGGTGGGGTCCGATCATCCGCCATTGCAGTGCTTGGTAATATGATTGATCGATGGATTTTCTATTCCGATTATACCGGCCGGGACCGATTAGGGATATTCTACAGCCCAGCCGCAATGATCAACCCCAGTCCGGCGGTATAAGCAAGGAACATAAACCATAGCAGCCTGTTTGTTGCCGGAGAAGCATTTTTGAATTCCTTCCATATCCAGACCCCCCAAATGGCGGCAATCAGTGTAGCTCCCTGGCCAAGGCCATAGGATATGGCAAATCCTGCTTTACCTGAGGCGATGATGTTAAGGGAAGTGCCTATGGCCCAGACCATACCGCCAAGAATACCAGGCAGGTGGTTCTTCCAGGATCCATGGAAATAGTCAGAATAGGTTACCCGTTTCCCTTCAACAGGCTTTCTCATGATGATCGTGTTGAACAGGAAGTTGCTGACCAATATGCCGATTGCCATAAAAAATACAGCTGAATAGGGGGTGAGCCTTCCGGGTTCCGGGGAATAAAAATCGGTGGTCATTGATACGGCTACAAAACGGTAGAAATTGGCCATCAGCAGACCGGCCAACACAGAAAACAGGATTCCCTTGCGGGTAACCTGTTTGGTATCCATATTGTTGTTCCGGTAGGCAAACGCATTGAACAGGATGGCCAGAGTCACCAATACCATCCCCCCGAACAGAAGGACCGGTGATCCCTGTGGGGCCGTGAGATAGTTGATGACGACTCCCAGGACCAGCGCTATGCCAATTCCGACCGGGAAAGCCACCGACATACCTGCGATTGCAATGGCAGCTACCAGAAGAATGTTGGCCAGGTTGAATATGACTCCTCCAATAAAGGCACTGGTAATGCTGGAAGTTGAAGCCTGTGAAATATCAGCAATAAACCCCCTTCCACCGGAACCCACACTTCCAATCGTCATTCCGGAAATGATGGAAAGGAGCAATATACCGAGAACATAGTCCCAGTAAAACAATTCGAAACGCCAGGTTTTACCAGCCAGTTTCTGAGAATTGGCCCAGGAACCCCAGCAAAGCATGGTGGCCATGCAGAGGACCAGAGCGAGCGGATAATTGTCGACTATAAACATAATTTCAGTTTGCAGGTCATTTTTTCGGGTTGTAAACGAAGGTATAATCCGAATCATACTCCGGATGTCCGGCAACTTGAAGGATGACTTTGAACCGGTCGGCCTTCCATTGGGGCAGTTTGTACCTTACCTCAGGACCTTCCTGGTTGATGTTTGCCTTCAAGTCGGGGTAATCCCATTTTTGCAGGTTGACTTCCTTACCGTCAGCCAGGATTTTTACCGTTATCTGTCCACCGGGCAAATCTTTGAAGTAATCATTTAGTACGAAGAGGTTCATATAAAAATCCTCTCCTTCGTTCCAGCCGAATTTAAGGAATCTTGCACTGGCAAGCACGGGCCTGCATGCATTCTTAACCGCATAAAACCCGGGTTTTGGCCGGCTGGGATAGCTGATAATGCTATTGTTGGCAGCGGTGGGCCATGGCTCGCAATAACACCAGTTGGTCGCCATCGAGCAATAGGGTTTCTGTCTTCGGGCTTCCTCATAAATACATTTGTAACCCTCGCTCTGCATCAGCTGTCCATTGGCGATCAGCTCTTCCAATGAGTTGGATTTTCCGAAATAATCCTCAATAATATCATCGCACAACCAGGTTCTTGCACCCCAGGCAAGGAAAGCATGATGACTTTCCCAGGAGGTCCCCGGTTTTGGTGGCCAGAGCTCGGCTTCCGGAATGATCTCCTTCAGCACTTCCAGGGAGGCCGGTGCCGGCATTCCGAATTCGGTGTAAGCGGTAAATTTCGAACGCGCCATTTCCTGAAAAACCTCTTCCTTCGTCAACGTGTTTCTGAAAATATAATGTCCATGGCCCATTCCCATGATCGGTGAAGTTGGGATAAATGGTGTTTTCGGATCATATTCCAGACATTGGCTGTTAAGCAACCGCAAGGGCAGTGACTGGTCGGTCATTCCGCTCCAACCATTGAACAGCTCATTACCACCACCCCACATGGCCAGTGAAGGATGTTTGCGCAGCCGGGTAATGATCGATTCGGATTCCTGCTTAAGAATCTTAAGATAATGTGGATCATCCGGGTAGTTGTTGCAAGCCAGCGGAAATTCCTGCCAAACCAGGATGCCTGTTTCATCGCATAATTCGAAAAAGGATTCCTTATTCACAATGCCGCCCCCCCAGATCCGGAAGATATTGAAATTGGCCTCCTTTGCCAGTCCAATCAACTCCTGATACCTTTCGCGGGTGATGATTCCGGGGAAGATCTCGGGATTTACCCAGTTGCTTCCCTTACAAAAGATATTGCGACCATTAAGTTCAATCTGGATGGGCGGAACACTGCGGGTTTTGGGAAAAATGGACGGCTCATCCCAGGCTCCGGCATTCATCACCAAACGGATCCGCCTAAATCCGATTTTGGAAATGCTTGACTGGATAATCTTCCCTGATCGATCCACCAACTGAAATTCCGACTGATATAAATAGGGCTCGCCATGATCATGGGTCCACCATAATCTGGGATGATCCAGTGCGAACTCTTTGTTCAATTTATCACTATCCACCTCACCTTCAGCTTTCGAAACTGAGACTCCATCCTGATCCTTCAGTTTCCAGATGAAGCGTGATCCTTTCAGATTTCTTCCGGAAACCTGCAATTGGATATCGGCGCGTGTTAGGTCACTGTTCAGCTGATAATTGACATATACATCTGTCGTAAAAGATGCGGATCTCACTTCAAGATAGGTCTCATCCCATATTCCCAGCGGAATCAGGCGCGGATGCCAGTCCCACCCGTAGCTTACTGCGGGTTTTACACTGTTCGCGGCCTGGTCGCGGGTGGCAGCCTTCCCGGGTATTTTGGGTGCGGGAAATACTTTGATCATCAACACATTTTTCGCGATCAGCCCGTTTGAAAGGTCCAGCATCACAGGAGTAAACATCCCTTCCTGTTCCCAAATTTTTTTGCCGTTGAAATAGATCTCAAACTGATAATCTATTCCTTTTGAGATGAACCATAGTTTATTGCCTGTTGCCAAATCCGGTTTAGGGAATGCTGTGCGGTAGGTGAAATAGCAGTCCTCCATCCAGCCGTAATCTTTCCAGTTTTCAGCATATTGGTAGGGTCCGTAATTTTCCGCTTTGGCGATATCGAGCTGAACGGCACCCGGCACTGTTGCCGGCATCCATTTACCCGGTTGTCCATCGATGGTGGAAGCATATCCGACTTCCCAATCGATCAGTTGCTTTCGATTGGGGTCGCTGGCTTCTAAACTATTGTATGTCATGAGCAACGTGAGACAAAGGAATAATTGTTTCATCTGAAATGGTTTGATTATTATTTTTCCCGGGAATACTGGTTAGCGAGAATTATTTTTAAAGCAGGATATAATTTTTTGTAGGTCAGAAACTTCTGATCATAAGATTTCCTGACATCGGGAATTAACCTTGTTACTATTTTGGTCCAGTGTGCAGCTATTTCGGAAGCTGGCTGTCCGGTATGTGCTGCTTTAACCAGCATGGCAGCACCCTTGCACCCGGCTTCTGTAACATTTATCACGGTGATAGGCTTTCCGATGATATCTGATTTTAACTGATTCCAAACCTGCGACCTGGCTCCTCTTCCGATCACTCTCAGCTCATTGACCTGATATCCGGATTGTTCCAGAATCTCCAGATTGAGCTTCATTTCAAGGGCAACACCCTCCAACAGCGCCTTTAGTAATTCGTTTCTTTTGGTTGTAAGATCCAATCCGATGACCGCACCTTTGGCTGATGAATCAAAATAGGGTGTTCCTGTAGGGGTGAAGTAGGGCAGAACGATCAGTTTAGTCGGATTTTCGGGGAGCTGGTTCAGCAGCAGGTCATAAGTATCCTCATCAGTTTCTCTGGCCAGGTCTGATTCAACCCTTCCAAATTCCTCCTTGAACCATTTAAGAATATTTCCTCCGGTCAGGCTGAAGGCAACTGTCGCATACATTCCTCCGACCACATGATCGTATGTGCACAGGTTGCTTTCTCTGAGCAGGCTTTTGAAAACCGGGTTATTAAATGCCGGGGTGATGCAGTCGACAGTCCCGGCCGAATAAACGGCTATTCCCGGAAGGATTGCCCCGGCACCCAGACCGCAGCAAGGTTGGTCATGGCCCCCTGTAACAATAAAGGTATTTTCCTTAAGGCCCAGCTTTTTAGCAATACCCGGGTCTATCCTGCCGGCAACGGATCCTGACTGCAATGGCCTGGAAAGCTGTGTTTCGCTGATGCCGGCTGCATCAAGTATTTCAGGGCTCCAACAGTGATTGATCACATCGAAAAGCATCGTCCGACCGGCCAGGGGCCAGCCCATCGCCGGATCACTCAATCCCAGCCGGTACTGCAGGAAATCCTCAAAACAAAGAATTTTACAGGTTGCTTCCCAGATCCGGGGCCAATGATCTTTGATCCAGAGCAACTTGAATAATGAAAACATGGGATGGGGCGTATGGCCGGTAACCTGATATAATTTCTCTTCTCCGAATTTCTCCGCCCAGCCTGATGAATACTCATTCGCCCGGTTATCAGAGGATACGAGTGCGTTGCAGAGAATTTTCCCTTCCTGATCCAGCAGCGCAAAGGCTTCGCCCTGACTGGAGATGCCGATGCCCGTTATGGTATCTGGAGCAACCTGCATGGCGGATTCTTTGATGACCAGGAAACATTTCCGGATCACCTCTTCAGGATCCAGTTCCGCCCAACCTTCATTTTCCGATATAATCTGATACTCATGGTATGCCAACGAAATCTGCAATCCATCCGAATCAAACACAGCAGCCTTGCAGCCGCTGGTTCCGATGTCGATGCCCATGTAATAGTTCATTCGGAAACCCGTTTAAACATACCAGAGGCCCAGATAATCCAGCACGATCTGCTTCATTTTCACGAAAATGATGTCCTGCCGGTAAACTGTGGTAAAATGAGAAAGCATAGGTTCATTGCCATGACCGGCCTGCGGCCCAAGAAGTCCGGCTTTAGTCATTTGATCAGCCAGCTCACTGCCAACTATTTTGGAAGCATTCCGAACCATTTCAGACAACAAAACAGGAGAACTGTCCCTCTCCAGCGTTGTCCAGATATTAACCCTGGCAATGCCATCGTCGAAAAGGTTCCTGATCTGATCCAGTCCAACCGAAGAAGTCCCGTGCAGAACGAGTTTGGTCCCTGTGAGTTTGCCTATCTGCCTGGCCCGACTGCTGTGATATTTCAGATCAGCAGCATTGGCCCTGTGCTCGGTTCCCAGGTTGGCTACGATGAAATCGGAACCCGTTTGGCTGAGATACTGCACAGCTTTTTCGGGGGTTGTTAACGCGGTGCTTTGGCCACCTCCTGCATCAGCAATTTCATCACAGGCGCCCTCAATGACTATTTTATCACCTTGTGAATCCACAAACCGGGCTGTCTTTCTGATATTTTCTTCAAACGGTAATTCCGAGGCATCAAACATGATCGAAGAAAATCGATTCATGTCCCATTGAAGCAATGCTGCATCTTTGTCCCAACAGGTATGGTCGAGATGGACCATAACCTGAAGGTTTTCAAATGGAGAGCCTTTCCCTGTGAGGACTTCAATATCTGCCAGGAAAAGCTTCAGCCCGATATCCCATTGTTCGGTATGGGTGTAATTCACCGACTGGCTGCGACGGGCATATTGATTGGTGATGGCAATTGTGATGGGTATGTCCGGTTTTCCTAAGCTTTTGCCGTATTCCAGTGTGGCCGACAATATCGCTTCGGTGGTGGTAAGATTTTCGGTGCAGAATGCCGGAATCACCCATTTTTTAATGGCAGCTTCTGCATGAACATCCAGGACGGCATTTCTGCCAAGAATAAGTGGCATATCGTATATTTGGGTTTTACTTCCTATTCATTCATCGGGTATTTTATGGCTTCGATTAAAGGGCCACAGCTTTAATACCGGTCAGCTCACAAAAAGCCTTCAGCTCTTCATACAGATGTTCCCCGTACCCAAGGCAGGCATATTCATTGTTCCAGGCCTGGAGCAGGGCGTCTATGTCACAATGCGCTTTTACGAATCCATGTGGCCAGAAAGGAATTCCGCACTCATTTCGTCGCTTCCCGAGCTCACCTGCCGGAGGTTCAAATATAGTACATCGGGTAATCACCATTTCAAATTGTCCGTTGGTTCTGCCCAGCCTGGCCAGCACTCCTTCTCCGACCTTGCAAACCAGGTCGATGGAAATACCGCCGGCCTCTCCTTCAGTGGGGATACCATGTTCGGCAAAACCGGCAGGACCGAGCTTGCCGGCAAGTGATGGCGGGCAGGCGCCATCGCCGATAATTTTTATTTCGCCGGCAGATTTATCGATATGCTGCAGGTCGCCATAATAGACGGGTTCGGTACTTAGGTCAGTCAAGCACTTGACTGTAAGGGCTGTATTGAAATCACCAAGTGTTGAAGTTCCTATGCCATCCTGAAGCATCATGCTCTGTGCAAAGCAGGTTGCGCTGTAATCATCTCCAAGTCCGGGAAAAGACTGAATGGTATAGAAATCCCATTCGTTTTTCGTGACAAGCTTCTTAATCGCCAGATACAGGCTGATGGACCGGTCGGATTGAACATTGATTGGAATAGCTGAGGAAAAGTAGGTCTGTATCCTTTCCCTCGCCATGGCAATCTCTTCGCGGCTGATCGATTTTGCGAGGTTCAGCAGCTCGGTAGAATCCCTTGAATCGATGTCAATCCCGAAAACCTTCATCCACTGAGAAGGATCGGCTGCTCCGCAGGTCTGTCCCATTCCCCTTCCGCCAAATGTTCCGATCGTGCTCATATTCAACCTGTTTTGCAGGGTACTGGCATGGCAGTATGACACGATCTTCTCCATTTCCTGCGGATCATCATAACTTCCGTAAACGAACCGGTGCTTCAAACCGATTTCCTTCATGGCACCCTGCATAACCAATCCGCCGACAGGTCTCCAGCCCTGGCTGCCCGGATTCACCCACAATACTATTCCTTTTCCTGTTGCGGCAAAATCGCGCAATGCCGCAATCAGATGCGACGACCAAACCCAGGTGCCTGAGAAAAGGATAATTGAATCCACATCATCCATCTTTTTATACTTGCCGAAACAGGCCTTGGCTTCCGTTTTTGTTGAGATGATCGTATCGTGTACAATCAACTCAAGCCCGGAGTTGTGCAGGGCTGTTTTGGCATTTTCAATCAATCCAGCATCAATAAACGGCATGCCCATAGGGTCTTGCAACCCATCTTTGTGAACTCCGAAAATGATGAATCCAACTTTTGACTGTATCATTTCAATTCTTTTACGTATTTAAAAAATGGTCGCTTAATTCCACTTTCAGCGACGGGATTATTCTGAGTATGTTTTTATAATAGATTTTCCTAAGTACATCGGATGGCAACCCGATACCGCAAACCGGCCATCGTGCCCGTTCGAAGGTGCCGTCGTAATCCGGTGCATAAAACGACTCATCAAATGTTTCAAGAAACCGGAAATAAGTGCGGTACATATCCAATGAACACTCAATATTTGCCGGCATATCGGTACCGAAAACGATACGGTCCTGATGCCGGATGAAAAATTCCCTCGACGAATAGGGCTGGCGTCCCAGCTCATCCATTCGTGCGGAAAAATCAATATAAACATTCGGATTTTCTTCAAGCAGCTTGGAAACATAGTTGAGGTTTTCAGCAAAATTGGCCACATGGGGCAGGATAAATGTCGTATCCGGATGCCTTTTAACCAGATTATCCCGTCGTTGAATTAGTTCAATCTTTCCCGGAAACTTTGGATCTGCAAAACTCCAGGATGGAAACTTCTTCAATGAGTCGTAGTGCTCATTATCAGGATTTACCGGCTCAAAAAATCCGTATGGATCTGCCTGATGAATCAAAACCGGCATTTTAAGCTTTCCTGCCTCTTCCCAGATGGGCGCCAGACGTTCATCATCGGTCCGGATCAGATTGCCCCTGTGATCCCGGAAATGCAGGCCAAGCTCTTTCAGTATCTTCAAGCCTTTGGCTCCCTTTTTCGCATGGTCATGCATCGATTCCAAACAATCCTCCACGAACTTTCCGGGATCATTAAAGAGTGGTTGGTTGGCCGGTTTTGCGAAAGAGGCCATTGTAAAACAGTAGAACCTCCCGGGGTAGGGTTTGGTAAAATTGCAGAAGAAATCGTCAATATTGCCGGCTTGGATGGAGTATCCTCCTTCACCGAATTCCACATTAACATTACCTGTTACGTCACAAAAGGAAACCACCCCAACCCGGTCCATGGTTTCAACCATGCCGGCGGCATCATGATTTCCCCATAAATGATTATGGGCGTCAATCACCGGAAACGCCGCCTTTTCAGGGATGTGATCTTCTTTGATCAGGTAAATTTTTCCGGGCATAATCTTTATTATCTCAGATTAATGTTTAATGATATCCGGTTTGCTTTTTTCAAGAAATGCCAGGATATCCGATTTTATATCATGCTGATGGTAAAGCCTTTCAACGCATCTGGCCTCAAATTCCATGGACTCTTCAGCCTTGAGGCGCATGCCGGCTCCAATCGATCGCAGGGCCTGAGCCATGGGCTCACTGCTCCTGCAGGCGAATTTCCCGGCCATTTTCCGGGACGATTCCACGAGTAACTCTTTTCGGGCGATCCAATCAACCAGCCCCATCGACAGGGCCTGTTCAGCCCTAACATTTTCCCCGGTGAGAATCATGAAAGTCGCATGGCTGCGACCGACGAGTATCGGAAGCCGTTTGGTCCCGCCAAAAGAGGGGATCAATCCGATATTTCCCTCAGGCATTCCCATGACAGCCCGGTCAGAGGCTATCCTGCAGTGACAGCTCATAGCCAGTTCCAGGCCTGCGCCCAGGCAGAAGCCATTGATGGCGGCGATCACCGGTTTCTGTCCATTCTCAATTTTTAGAAACACTTTCTGCCCTGCTTCTGATGCTTCCCTGGCCTCTTCGGCGGATGTAATCTTTGAAATTTCCTCAATATCAACTCCCTGACAAAACGATTTGCCCATACCGGTTATCAAGATAGCCTTCACCTCGCTGTTGATGAATAATTCATCCATGCAGCGATCGAGCTCGTGAAGGAGCCTGCTGTTCAGACTATTGCCCGGTGGATTATTCAAGGACACCTGCGCAATTTTATCTGCAATCTCCAGGCGAATAAATTGATAGGGTACGGTCACAATGAGTTTATTAATCGGTGGTTATTGATTGTTCTTCACCTGAAACCAACACCCGCTTAACCGGCAGACTCCCGTAAACCATTCGTATAAAAAACTTTCCGTGCTTGAGACCGACATTTCCGAATCCGGTTGCGGTTGAGAGGAAACTCGTAAAGTCGCCGATCCTGGAATTGATATACAGGGTTCCATCGACCGCATCGAATCGGACGCCGGTTAATCCTTCCAACAGGGCATAGCTCGACATGGCCCTTGCATACCAGTGCCCGCATTCATATTCGTCGAACGGATTTCGGATCCGGCCATCGTAACGTTGCCGGGTGGTCCGTACAATCTCCAGACCCTTTTCCACTTCCGATTTGAACATCAGATGACTGGCAACCTGGTATTCAATACCGGTCCATACTTCATCGCAATAAATGAATGGCAATGAAGGTTGGTCGCCCTTCGGCCAGGTACATAATACCAGTCCGCCTTCATCTCCCATTGCATAGGTGGGCCGTTCCGGATTCACATGGTCGGCCAGACTTCTCATCAGGTTATATTTGTATACCGATAACAGATGACTGGTGACTTTTTCATCATCTACCACTTCATTGAGTCCGGCAACGGATGCCATCCACATTCCGAGTATCCCGTCGGCGAGGCATCCTCTCCCATACTGGTATTTGGGCCCTTCGTGGTTCAGCAGATCGAGTGCCTCAGGAGAATAAGAAGTTCGATAGCTCCGTTTGGCTGCCTCTACCGGGTTGGGTGATTGCAGTCCTTCTGTCATGACTTTCTGTATAAAATACTCGCCATCAAATAGTTCCGTTTCCATAAACCGCTTACCCTTCTCAAGCAGGAGCCTGTATTCTTCGTTGGGACTTTCAGTTTCCTTGCTCATCGCGATAAAAGCGGTGAGTGCGCCCAGGTAAAAACTGGTGCACATTCCGTCGGGGCCCCAGAATTCGATGTCGTAAGTATTATGGTGTGGTTCTTCGAGATACCCTTTATGGCTGGGATCCCATGTAGCTATGCAATAATCAAGGCTATTTTTGACGAAGGGAAACAGTTTTGTCATCCATTCAGTGTCACCACTAATCCTCCACTCCCGGTATACCTTCATGATACCGCCCAGCTGTCCGTCAGCTGCTGCATAAAAATTATGCGGTGGTTCCGATACCGGCAGGTTTGCCCTGAAGTTCTGGTGCCCCTCCTGATTTTGGCTGACCAGAAATTCAGTTTCCCTGAGAGTCCTTTCCAGGTCGGGGAACAGGTGTGGCAGTGCCTGGGCATAATTCCATACGTGAGTGCAACTACCATGGCAGCTCCCCTCATTGTCATCGCAACCTTCCCAGGCCCAGAATTTTCCGTCTGCCTGACGGAGCACGGTGGGGGATTTCAGGATCGTCAGATTGGCGGCCACGGCCTCCAGAACTTCCGGGGGGAGGGTAGAGT